>PHAV01000004.1 GCA_002841765.1 Deltaproteobacteria bacterium HGW-Deltaproteobacteria-4
GGCAGTCGAGCACGTCTTTCGGTATGGCCATCGGTTCCTCCAGTGGTTACGGGTTGTAACCGACGATGACCATTTACACAAAGTTTTTTACACCCTCGTCCTTCCGGCCCTGACCTTTGCCTCCATCTGGACCATCGACCCCGACCATTCCAATATCGGATTCAAAGTCCGCCACCTCATGGTCTCCAACGTGAAGGGAAGTTTCAACAAATTTACCGGCACTGTTGAGATCAATGACAAAGATATCAGTAAGTCAAAGGTTGAAGTCATCATCGACACCAACTCCATAAATACCAATGTCGAGAAGCGTGACGAGCACCTGCGCAGTGCCGACTTTTTCGATGTTGCCAAGTATCCGACCATGACCTTCGTCTCCAGAAAAGTGGTTGCCGCCGGTGCTGGTCATCTCAAAGTCACAGGTGACATGACTCTGCACGGTGTAACCAAAGAGGTTGTACTGGATGTGGAAGGCCCGACCCCGGATAGTAAAGATCCCTGGGGTAATATCCGCAAAGGGGCCACAGCAACGACCAAAATCAATCGCAAAGATTTCGGTCTCCTCTGGAATGCGGCTTTGGAGACAGGGGGCGTTGTTGTCGGTGATGACGTCATCATTACCCTTGAAATAGAGCTGATCAAGAAGTAAGCACAGAATGAAGCCGGGTCAGAGCTTATCGTTCCGACCCGGCTTCATTCTGCCGATATCAAACCCGGAAGAATCGAGTGCGATCATGATGAGCAAATTTCCTGCCCTCTTTGTCTCCCACGGTGCTCCGAGCCTCATCCTCGACGAGAGTCCCGCCCGGGATTTCTTTCGCCAGTTGGGCCATGATCTCGGTCGCCCAAAGGCGATTATCTGCGTCTCCGCCCACTGGACAACTCCGGTTGCCCGGGTGAGCTCCCATCCCCATCCGGGGATGATCTACGACTTTGGCGGCTTTAGCGACGAACTCTATAAACTCACCTATCCGGCCCCCGGCGATCCCCGCCTGGCCCGCCGTCTCCTCACCCTCTTGTACGATCAGTCGATCGACGGCAAGGAAGATCCGGGCCGCGGCTTCGATCACGGGGCCTGGGTTCCTTTGATGCTGATGTATCCAGACGCCGATATCCCGGTGGTGCAACTCTCGGTGCAGCCGCATCTGAGCCCCCCACACCACCTGGCAATGGGGAAGGCTCTGCAACCGCTGCGGGAAGAGGGGGTACTGATCGTGGCGAGCGGCTCGGCGACCCATAATCTGCGCGACTTCTTTAGCCGGCACATCGATGCCGAACCCTTGCCCTATGCCCGCGACTTTAACGAATGGCTGAAAGAACAGGTCAGCGCCGGCCGGATAGATGATCTCCTCGAATACAGCGCCCGTGCCCCGCATGCACACAAGAACCATCCGACCCCTGAGCATTTACTGCCGTTGTTCGTGGCGATGGGAGCAGGGGAGGAAGGCCGGGTACTGCACGACAGTTTCAACTACGGAGCGATCTCCATGGCGGCTTTTGCCTGGAGCTGAGAGAATCTCCTAAGAACACTCTGAAGGGGGTTGCAGTTCGGACGCTCCTTGTTTATATTTGCCGCCCGAACTTATTGAAGGAGTGAACTTATGATTACCGACATCAGCCCGATCGACGGACGTTACGCGTCAAAAGTGACGCCGCTGACCGAGTGCTTTTCCGAATACGCCCTGCTCAAGAACCGGGTCAAGGTCGAAGTCATGTGGCTGCTCGCCATCTGCAAAGAGACCGGCATCCCCGAGTGCCGCGCTCTGACGGCGCAGGAAGAGACGCAGCTGCGCAGCATCGTCATCAAATTCACCCCGGCCGAAGGTGAAAAGATCAAGAAGATCGAAGCGGTGACCAACCATGACGTCAAGGCGGTCGAGTACTATCTGAAAGAGCAGATCGACGGCACCTCCCTCGCTGATCTCTCCGAGTTCATCCACTTTGCCTGCACCTCGGAAGACATCAATAACCTCTCCCATGCTCTGATGCTCAAGGACGGCACCGCCGCCTTGGCGCCGCTGCAGGAGCAGATCGTCGCTACCCTGAAGAGACTGGCTCAGGAGTTCAAAAATGTACCGATGCTCGCCCGCACCCACGGCCAGACCGCTTCGCCGACGACAATCGGCAAGGAGTTGGCGGTCTTCGCCGCGCGCCTGCAGCGGCAGAGCAAATGCATCGCCCAGGTCGAACTCCTTGGCAAGCTCAACGGCGCCGTCGGTAATTTCAACGCACATCTCTCCGCCTACCCGCAGGTCAACTGGCCGGACTTGGCCAAAGGCGTCATCGAGAACGACCTCGGCCTGGTGCAGAACCTCTTTACCACCCAGATCGAGCCCCACGACTACATGGCCGAACTCTTCGACGCCATGGCGCGCTGGAATACCATCCTCACCGATCTCAACCGCGATCTCTGGACTTACATCTCCATGGCCTACTTCGGCCAGATAACGGTCAAGGGAGAGATCGGCTCATCGACGATGCCGCACAAGGTCAACCCTATCGACTTCGAAAATTCAGAAGGGAACTGCGGCCTCGCCAACGCCCTCTTCAGTCATCTCGCCGCCAAGCTGCCGATTTCCCGACTGCAGCGCGACCTTACCGATTCGACGGTGCTGCGCAACATGGGGGTCGGTTTCGGCTACAGCATGATCGCCTACCATTCGACGCTTAAGGGCTTAAGCAAACTGAAGCTCAATGAGCAGAATCTCGCCGACGATCTCGACAATGCCTGGGAAGTTCTGGCCGAGCCGATCCAGACGGTGATGCGCAAGGCGGGGATTGAGAAGCCTTACGAAAAGCTCAAGGAGCTGACCCGCGGCCAGAAGATCGATCGCGATACGATCCGTCAATTCGTAGAGGGTCTCGATTTGGCGCCAGCAGACAAGCAGCGGTTGCTGGAGATGACTCCGGCCGGCTATATCGGTATGGCTCCGCAGATTGTCGAGCTCCTCGACTGATCGTTGTGTTTTGCCAGTCTTGTTCTTGAGCTGGATGGCGGAGGACATAACGACGAGGAGCAACGTCTGTATGACGACGAACAACAACGGCCCGCCATCACTGGCGGGCCGTTGTTGTTTTTGTTGATCTTGAACTACGCGTCTACTTGCGCAGATTGTAAAAGACATCCTTGCCGCGGAAGACGGCGATCGAATCGAGTTCATCTTCGATGCGCAGGAGTTGGTTGTATTTGGCAACCCGGTCGGTGCGGCAGAGGGAGCCGGTCTTGATCTGGCCGGAGTTGACGGCGACGGCGAGGTCGGCGAGGGTGGTATCCTCGGTCTCACCGGAGCGGTGCGAGATGACGGTGGTGTAACCGGCCCGTTTCGCCATCTCGATGGCGTCGAGGGTCTCGGTGAGGGTGCCGATCTGATTGAGTTTGATCAGGATCGAGTTGGCAATCCCTTTGTCGATCCCTTCTTTGAGGATCTTCGGGTTGGTGACGAAGAGATCATCGCCGACGATCTGGATGCGTTTGCCGAGGCGCTCGGTCATGAGCTTCCAGCCGTCCCAATCGTTCTCGGCCATGCCGTCTTCGATGGAGATGATCGGGTATTTGTTGACGAGATTTTCGTAGAAATCGATGAGCTCGACCGGCGTCTTCTTCGGCTGCGCTTCATTGGCCAGGGTGTAGACCCCGTCTTTGAAGAGTTCGGACGAAGCGACATCGAGGGCGAGGAGAACATCTTCGCCCGGCTTGAAGCCGGCCTTGACGATCGCTTCCATGATCACTTCCAGCGCTTCTTCGTTCGACTTGAGGTTGGGTGCGAAGCCCCCTTCATCACCGACCGCGGTATTGTAGCCTTTGGCTTTCAGTACCCCTTTGAGGGCGTGAAAGATTTCGGCGCCCATGCGCAGCGCTTCTTTGAAGTTGATCGCGCCGGCGGGCATGATCATGAATTCCTGAATATCGACGTTGTTGTCGGCGTGAGCGCCGCCGTTGATGATGTTCATCATCGGCAGCGGCAGTTCTTTGGCGTTGCTGCCGCCGATATATTGATAAAGCGGCAGACCGGCTTCTTCGGCGGCGGCTTTGGCGCAGGCGAGGGAGACGCCGAGGGTGGCGTTGGCTCCGAGCCGAGACTTGAACTCGGTGCCGTCGATTTCGATGAGTTTACGGTCGATGCCGGCCTGATCACCGACTTCCCAGCCGATCAGGGCATCGGCGATGATCTCGTTGACATTTTCAACCGCCTTCAACACCCCTTTGCCGAGATAACGGGTTTTGTCGCCGTCGCGCAGTTCGATCGCTTCGCGCTCACCGGTCGAAGCGCCGCTCGGGACGGCAGCGCGCCCCATGGTGCCGGCTTCGGTGTAGACTTCGACTTCGATCGTCGGATTGCCGCGTGAATCGAGAATTTCACGGGCATAGATGTCTGTAATTTCGCTCATGGTTTGACCTCCGTACTATGGAATATGTCGAAAACACGGTTTTGTTGTCGTGCGCGACCGTCTGTTTATAACAAATCCCGCCGGTAAATAGAAAACTTTTTTTCATTATCTGCATTTCCTGCAAGGACAGGAAGTCTAGCGATTCTCCTTGTCAAATTGTTGGCGTAACGGTTATTCTGTCAAGCTAATTGCTCGATATATTCAGGGAGTTTAAGCTCATGAGTGCAAGAATTTTGATTGTCGATGATGACAGGGTTATCCTTGAATTGGCATCGATTATTTTGCGCAGTGACGGCTATAGTGTGCGCACCGCCGGAAATGGAATTCTCGCCCTGAACCTCCTTGCCGAGGAGCCTTTTGATCTTGTCCTCCTTGATTTTATGATGCCGGGGAAGGATGGTCTGGAGGTTTTGCAGGAGATCAAGCGTGATTTCCCTGATATTGCTGTGATCATCTTTACCGGCATGGGGAGTGAAAATATCGCGGTGAACGCCATGAAGGCCGGAGCTGCCGATTATATTATCAAGCCTTTTCGCAATCATGATCTCCTGGAACGCACCGCTAATGTGCTGCGCTCAAGGCGTCTGGAGATGCAAAATATTGAACTTCTTGCTGAACGTGAACGTCATCTGCAGGAGATCCAGCAGTGGAATATGGAGTTGGAAAGACGTGTCGCCGAAAAGAGCCAGGAGCTGGAGGCGGCGCAGGCTGAAATCATCCAGGCTGAAAAACTGACGACCCTCGGTCATCTTGCTGCCGGGTTGACGCATGAAATCCGTAACCCGCTCAATTCGATCAACCTTTTCGCCCAGATCCTCAAAAGTGATCACGCCGCCTCTCCGCAGAGCGTTGAGTTTCTTGAGCGGATTCAGTCGGAAATTGACCGCATCGACAACCTCCTCATTAAGTTGCTGGGGGTGAGTCGGAGGACACAGAACCGTGTCGATTCGCTTGTTGAAGTTCATATCGTTGCCGAGGAAGTGCTCAAGAGTTTTCAGCCGCAATTTGCTGCACAGCAGATTCAATTGCAGACAGAGGTCAATCCCACTCCGGCTTTTTATGGGGATCAAGAGGCGGTGCGGCAGATCTTTAGCAATCTCATCTCGAATGCCTTGCATTCGATGTCTGAAGGGGGCGAATTGTCTTTAAGTGTCGTCTCTATCCAGAATTCGATCCAGATCAAGGTCAGTGATAATGGCTGCGGTATCCCCCTTGAACATCAGGCGCGTGTTTTCGATCCCTTCTTTACGACCCGGACCAAAGGGATCGGATTCGGTCTTTCCAGTGTTCTTCGCATTATCAAAACCTATAAAGGTAAAATTTCCCTGAACAGTCAGCCCGGCAAAGGGACGACCTTTACTGTCGTGCTGCCGTTGCAAATGCCGGTGCCGGTATCTGTGCAGGAGGATCCAGCGTGACCTTGCGCCTGCGTGAAGTCCCCCTGACCCTTGAAGAGTCCGAGGAACTGATTCCGCTGCGGGTGGCCGAAGAGTTGGCGATTCCGGTCGAGAGCATCGGCGCATTGCGTACGGTGCGGCGGGGGATTGATGCCCGTCGCAAATCCCGTATCCTCCTCGTCCATACGGTCGAATTTTCTCTGGAGAATGAAGAGGAAGTCCTCAAGCGGTGCGCCGGACACCCCCGCCTTGAAAGGGTCTCCGAGCTTTTGCCGGAACAGATGACGAAGATAGCACCGGGGCATCGAGTGCTGGTGGTCGGTATGGGGCCGGCGGGCCTTTTTGCTGCTTTGGCATTAGCGCTGCGCGGTGCCCGGGTCACGTTGATCGATCGTGGCGGTCCGGTGGAAGAGCGGGTGCCGGCGGTCGAGCGTTTTTGGCGCGACGGCACCCTTGATCCTGAGAATAATGTCCAGTTCGGTGAGGGCGGGGCCGGCACCTTCTCTGACGGCAAGTTGACCACCCGCCTTAATCATCCCCTGACCAGTGAAGTCCTCCGCACCCTTGTGGCCTGCGGAGCGCCGGCAGAGATCCTGATTCAGGCCAAGCCGCATATCGGCACTGACCGTCTGCGGCTGGTCCTTATCCGTTTACGGCAAAAGTTGGTGGCGCTCGGCGTGGAATTACGCTACAAAGAGCGCTTGATTGGCCTGGAGATGCAAGCGTCGGCCATTTGTGCCGGTCTCTGCCGCAGCGGCACGCGCCTTCCATGTGACAGTCTGGTTCTGGCTCCCGGTCACAGTGCCCGGGACACTTATGAATTTTTGGCGCAAGAGGGGGTGCGGCTGGAAGCGAAAGCCTTTGCCATCGGCCTGCGGGTCGAACATCCCCGCACCCTCATCAATACCATTCAATACGGCCTGTCTGACCATCCCCGTCTCCCTGCTGCCGATTATGCTCTGGCCTGGAATGATCCGCAAAGTCAGCGCGGCATCTACTCTTTTTGCATGTGTCCGGGCGGGGAGGTTATTCTCAGTTCTTCGGCAGTTGGCGAGGTGGTGGTGAACGGTATGAGTCGCTTGCGGCGGGATAGCCCCTATTCCAATAGCGCTCTGGTCGTCACCGTCCGACCCGAAGATTTTAACGGCAGTGATCCGCTGGCCGGGGTCCGTTTTCAGCGGCATTGGGAAGAAGCTGCTTTCCGTTGCGGTGGCAGTGATTATTACGCTCCGGCCCAGAATCTCATGAGTTTTCTCGGCGGTAAAGGGGCTCTTGCCCGGGTCAGTACCCGACCAGGTGTGCGTGAGGCGGATCTGACGACGATTCTCCCGGCTTTTGTCAGTGCGGGGCTGCGCCAGGCGCTCCCCCATTTTGAGCGGAAGATGCGGGGTTTTATCACCAGCGAGGCAACCCTGATCGGCATCGAGTCCCGTACTTCGGCCCCTTTGCGGATTTTACGCGATGCAGCGGGGGAATCCCTCAGCCATCCCGGACTTTATCCGGTCGGAGAGGGGGCCGGTTATGCCGGCGGAATTATGAGCGCAGCGATCGACGGGCTGCGGATTGCACGCTTTATCGGGGAAAAGCACCTTCATTTAAAAGAGCAGGAGTCTTTGTGAAAAAGGTATTTGTGGAGCAGATTCGCGAGCGCGATGTCATTGAAAGTCCTTTTCTGGTCCGGGATAAGACCCTGGCCATGGCGAAAAACGGCAAGCCCTACATGACGGTGAAACTCATCGATCGCAGCGGCGAGATTGAAGGACGGATCTGGGATCGGGTAGATGAATTCGATGCCCTCTTCGATCGTGACGATTTTATCATCGTGCATGGCAAGGCCAGTACCTACCTCAACAAAAAACAGCTGGTGATCAGCAATCTGCGCAAGATCAGCGAAGAGACGATCGATCTCGCCGATTTTCTGCCGGTTTCGCCGCGTGACAATGAGGAGATGCGCAGCGAACTGAAAGCGCTGGTCGCCACTTTGTGCGATCCGTGGTTGCGGGCGCTGGCCGAGTCCTTCTTTTATGATGCCGGGTTGCTGCGCGCTTTTGCCACCGCCCCGGCGGCCAAGAGTATGCATCATGCCTATATCGGCGGTCTCCTCGAGCATTCCTTGGCGATCGCTGCCCTCGTCGACTTGATGGTGCCGCGTTATCCGGCGCTCAACCGTGATCTGATGATTCTCGGTGCCCTGTTGCACGATATCGGCAAAATCGACGAGTTAAGTTATGTGCGCAGTTTTGATTATACCGATGAAGGGAAGTTGATCGGTCATATTGTCATGGGGGTGGAGATGATTGACGAGCGCATCCGCACCCTTGCCGATTTTCCGCGCGGAACGGCGATGCTGATCAAACACCTGATCCTGTCCCATCACGGCCAATATGATTACGGCTCCCCCAAACGTCCCAAGACCCTGGAGGCGATCGTCCTCAATTTTCTCGATGACCTCGATTCGAAGATTAACGGGGTCTCGGCGCATATCGATCGCGAGGCCGAGAGCGCTTCCGACTGGACCAGCCACCACCGTCTTTACGATCGTTACTTCTACAAAGGGGAGAAGCCCGTCACCGCGCCTGTATCATCTCCTGTCGTGCCGGTGCTGCCAGTCACTCCAGCGCCTGCTCCGGTGGAAAAGAACCAGCCGCAGAAATCCTTTGGCCTTAACCTCGGGGAGCAACTGCGCAGCGCCAATCTCGATCTTTTTAACAAGGAGTCTTAAGGCATGATTTTAGAAGCACATGTGGTCGGCCCGTTACAGGTGAACAGTTTTATTGTCGGTTGTGAAGTGAGCAAAGCAGCGCTGGTCATCGATCCCGGGGAAGAAGGGGAGCGCATCCTTGCCCGTCTTGCCGCTCTCGGTCTGCAGCTCAAAATGATCATCAATACGCACGGCCACTTCGATCATATCGGCGCCAATCGACTTTTGATGGACAGTGCTAGTGGTGTTGAACTCCTGATCCACGGCGCTGATGCGGCTCTTTTCCCGAAAGCTCAAGAACACGGCCGCAAATATGGCCTCGAGGTGCGGATCTCTCCGTCCCCGACCCGGCTGCTGCAAGGGGGGGAAACGATCACTGTCGGCACTCTGCAAATCCAGGTGATTGCGACTCCCGGCCATACGCCGGGCGGGATCAGCCTCTTGATCGACGATCACCTCTTCTCCGGCGATACCCTCTTTGCCGATTCCGTCGGCCGCACCGATCTCCCCGGTGGGGATCACGACACCCTGGTCGCGTCGATCCGCCAAGAGCTCTTTATCCTCCCGGATGAAACAATTGTTCATCCCGGCCATGGTCCGGATACGACCATCGGCCGTGAAAAAAAATTGAACCCTTATGTCGGTATCGGGGCGTAATGAAATCAAAAGGGAGATGACGATGCTGAAAGACAAAACTATTGTTCTCGGTGTCTGTGGCGGAATTGCCGTTTATAAATCCGTCGAACTTCTGCGCCTGCTGGTTAAAGCCGGAGCCAAAGTTCATGTGATCATGACCCGGAGTGCCGGTGAATTCGTTGCCCCTTTGACCTTTCAGACCCTGTCCGGCCATCCCGTCCATACCGAACTCTTTAACCTGCTGCAGGAGATGGAGATCGGTCACATTACTTTGGCGGACCGGGCTGATCTCTTTATCGTCGCGCCGGCGACGGCCAATCTTGTCGGCAAACTGGCCGGGGGAATTGCCGACGATCTGTTGACGACGACGCTGATGGCGACCAAGGCGCCGGTTCTTCTTGTCCCGGCGATGAACGTCAATATGTACGAGAATCAGATTTATCAGCGCAATGAAGGGATTTTGCGGGGAGCGGGCTACCACCTGCTCGAACCGGAGTGCGGCTATCTTGCGTGTGGCTGGGAAGGGAAGGGGAAGATGCCGGCGCCGGCAACAATCGTCGAGCACGCGGCCGCGCTCCTGGAGCCGAAAGATCTGCTCGGAGAAACGATTCTGGTGACCGCCGGACCGACTCGCGAAGCGATCGATCCGGTGCGTTATATTTCCAATCATTCTTCCGGGAAGATGGGCTATGCCATTGCCCGGGCGGCCCAGCAGCGCGGCGCCCGGGTGATTCTCGTCAGCGGTCCGGTGGCGATTCCTGTCCCGCTCGGGGTTGAGGTAGTGAATGTCGTGACCGCCGAGGAGATGCGGCAGGCAGTCCTGGCGCATCTGGAGGCGGCGACAGTCGTGATCAAGGCGGCAGCGGTCGCTGATTATCGACCGGCCCAGGTCAGTGCCACAAAGATCAAGAAAGGCAGCGATGATTTGATGACGCTCCCCCTGATCAAAAACGCCGATATCCTGGCGGAGGTCGGCGCGAATAAAGGCGGGAGGCTGGTGGTCGGTTTTGCTGCTGAGACGACTGATTTGCTGGAGAATGCCCGGAAGAAACTCCTCAGTAAAAATCTTGATCTGATTGTCGCCAACGATATCACTGAAGCCGGGGCCGGTTTTGATGTCGAGACCAACCGGGTACGCTTTCTCCTTGCGGATGGTGAGGTAGAGAATCTCCCCCTGCTCGACAAGAGTGAAGTAGCCTGGAGGCTGCTGGACCGCATCGCCCGCCTGCGCGGCCATTAATGATCAGAGAGCAACTCGAGAAGTCTTTCCGGTTGAGTTATCCCGGCGCGGAAAAGGCTTTTGACTTCCGCCATCTGTTTCTCTATGGCGCTTTCCGATAATTTCCCTTCTAGCCAGAGGTGGTTAAGGTTGCGGCGTAAAGCGCTGGCAGCCCGCAGGGCCCGTTCTCCGGTGGGGTCGGCCTTCAGATAGGGGCTGGCATCCCCTTCGGCAAGAAAACTGTGGGCGGCCTGATAAGCGGTTTCGAGGTAATCGGCGAGATCATCGCCCTCGAGAATCCAGCGGGAACGATTGTCGACCAGTTGCAGCCCCTTTTGCCAACGTTCAATCTGGCTGAGGAGGATAATCGAATTAAAGATCCGTTTGTTGGTGCCAAAGGAGAAGAGGGTGCGGGCGAGAACCGCGCGCAGCATCCGGTCGTTGTCGCGATTATCGCCGACGGCAACTTCTCGCGCCAGTGTCCAGATTTGCGGCGGCAGGCGTGCTTCGATGCGCATCTCCCAGTACGCATGATTGTGCAGGGTGGTGTTAAAGGTGCGCACGGTCTTGTAAGGGATAAAGTAGGAGTGGGCGACGCAGTCGGCGGCAAGATGAACGAGATAGCCCCAGGCACAGGCTTTTTCGCGGTCACTTTTGGCGCTGGCCAGGACTTTCTTCCCCATATTCCAGGAATGACAGTTTCGCAGGTAATGGGTAAATTTTTTACCGACGGTAATGTCGGCGCTTAAGCAACCGTAAAGAAAATCGTTGGGATGTGCCGTCAAAAGGGCCCGCAAAGCCGGATTGAAATCATCGGCATGGGCAAGGAGGCGGGAGCCGATCTCCAGATGGACGCCCATTCCCCAGGCCAAAGCTTCCCCAGGGAGAAGAACAAACAGGGATAAAAGAATAACGGTTAAAATCATGATGGTGGTAGGCTCCGCTGCGTGCTATGAATTCTGCGTTCAATAACTTATCAATTTAATCCTTAATTCTCATGGTGTAAAGAGCGATGCCCGATCAACTGCAAAAATCGTTGTCCACAACCCTGCATGAAGTTCGTGCCTGGCTGGAGGATCTGCGCTCGCTCGGCTTGCATGATCTGCAGGTTGCCGATCTGCGGGAATTGCAACCTTGTCCCCCGGGAACCGTCGGACTCGATCGCGGCGGCGATGCCGGCTGCCGGCAGGAGACGCTGGAGGAGATCCGTGCCGATCTCGGGGATTGTCAGCGCTGTCCCCTTTGCAACAGTCGGACGCAGATCGTCTTTGGTGCGGGGATGGCCGGTTCCCGCATCGTCTTTGTTGGCGGTGCCCCCAGCAAAGCGGCCGATACGACGGGAGAACCCTTGGCCGGTGAACTCTTCGATCGCATCCTCTTTGCCCTGGGGATGGAGCGATCTTCTGTCTACGTCTGTGAAGTTGTCATGTGTCGTCCCGGGCAGCGGCCGCCGCATCAGGATGAAATCGCCACCTGCCGATCTTTTCTGCAGCGCCAACTTGCGGTCATCGCGCCCCGGATCATTGTCGCCATGGGGGAGATCCCGACCGGTGTTTTGAGCGATCAGGGCGAGGACTTCAGCAAGATTCGCGGGCATTGGTTCAAATATCAGGGAATCGACGTTATGCCGACCTTCGATCCGGCCTACCTTTTGCTCCATCCGCACGAAAAGCGGGAAGCCTGGAACGATTTGAAGGAAGTTTTACGGCGAATGCGCCAAGAGGATTAATCGTCGCGTTGCAGCGGCTTGCGAGAGCGGTTGGCCGCAGGGAGAGGAGGGAGGAGTCCGATCAAGGCGCTGAGCAGGAAGATTGAGATAAAGAGCGCAACCCGCGATTCGAGGTGAGTCAAAGTCGCCGAGTCAACACTCTTGAAGACCATAGCGTTGATCTTGGCCCAACGGTAATCACTGTAGCGATAAAAAAGATGGAGAAGGAAGAAGGCGCTGCCGAACGTCGCCATCAGGACAAATCCGGGTCGTTTGCCGCGGCGGCGCATGCCATGACAGCCCCAGATGATCAACCCTGCGGCAACAAAGATCAGGCCGCTCAGGGTCGTGTCGGGCTGGCTGCTATTGTCGCCATATAACGCGATGATGACACCGGCAAGAAGTGCGAGAGGGCCAAGAAAGATGGCTAAGTGAAAAAAACGGGTGAGGGATGACACCTGGGGCAGCTTCATCATGCGACAGGATCCTTTGCTGTGTGAAGTTGCCGGATTATAGAGAAAATAGAGAAAAAATTCAATAGAGGTGAAAAGGAAAGGGGGGGTGAAACCTGTCAGTTTCACCCCCCCTTTCCTTCCGAACTTAACACGTTGCAGGATCAGCTTTCACTCTTCCACTGCCCGTGCAGGTTGCAGTATTCACGGGCCGTGACTTTTTTGGCAATCAGGGGGAAGGTCGCTTCCGGCGCCTCGCCAGGTTTCAAAAAGTGCAGATAAGATTTATTATCGGCGATGAGCTCAATCCATTCAATATAGTGCTTTTCTTCCATGGGGTGAGGAACGCTGCCAATTTTGACGGTGATGGATGTGGCGCCGACTTCGATGACCGGAACATGCTTTTCCTTGGCCGCATCGACACTGTTTTCCGCCAGCAGTTTCATCTCTTCGCCGCAACAGACCAGAGCACTGGCACCGGTGTGCAGAACTTCGACGATGTTGCCGCAGATTGAACATTTGTAAATTTCCAGTTTTTGCGTCATTTCTCTCTCCTTGGGTTGTTGGGTTCAGTCGTTTTCGCCGAGCCGTTCAAAGTATGCCCTGAGGTGGTTGCAGGCAGAGGTTGCGCGCCTGGTTTTCGCCGGCAAATGCAGCGAGAATATTCTTGTCAATGTCGGTGCCATTGAGTGACGGCAGATGATTTTCCTTTGCCAATATTTTTAATATTACCAGTTGAGGTGGAAGTTGCAAGAAATAGATTGGCGCTAAATCCCATAAGATTTTCTTGCTTTAAAAGGTGTCTTTGTAGGAATATACCACTCTTTTGGTTGGTTTCGGGACTCCTGAATTTTTGGAAAAGAGAAAAAGAGATTATGTCTCATTCCAGAAGAACCCTTTTTGAACGTCTCCGGATCAGTATGACCTGGTTTTTCACCCTCTTTGTTATCATTCTGGCAATCTTTGGCCAAAGCAGTTATCAGGCGTCTTTGCTCGGCAAAATCCTCTTCGCCCTCGGCGGTAGCCTGGCGGCTATCGGCGCTTTTGGCCGTTTGTGGTGTTCTCTTTATATTTCCGGATACAAAAATAATACCCTGATCAGTGAAGGGCCCTACTCTCTTTGTCGTAATCCCTTATATTTTTTCAGCTTTATCGGTGCTCTCGGGGTTGGCTTCTCCATGGGCAACTTTACTGTCCCGGTGATGATCATTGCCGCTTTTACCTTCTACTATCCTCTGGTTGTCAGTGGCGAAGAAGCGCGCCTCGCAGTGATTCATGGCGAGCGCTTTCACAATTATTGCAAGATTACGCCGGCTTTTTTTCCCCGATTCTCCGCTTTGAATGAACCGGGGGAGTATACGGTTCAGACAAAACTTTTTCGTAAAGATCTCGGCGATGCAATCTGGTTCATCTGGATCGTCTTTTTTTTGCAGTTGATCGCGTCTCTTCGCACCTTGGATTATATCCCGACCCTCTTTACCCTGTATTGATAAGTTCATCCTCCCCCATCACAAGAGAGAAAAAATGATGTCTGATTTTGTTGAAGAAGAAGTTGAAGAAGATGATTTTGCCACCCTCCTCGAAGCAAATCTTGGTGGCGCCGAGAAATTGAACAAAGGGCAGAGTGTTGATGCGACTGTTGTCAAGATCAGTGGCGACTGGGTCTTTATTGACACCGGACGTAAGGGCGAAGGGGTCCTTTCCCGTGAAGAATTTCTGAAAGAGGATGGGACTATCTCTATTGCTGAAGGAGATACCATTCGCGCTATCTACCTTGGGCAGGTCGAAGGTGAAACCCGTTTTACGACGCGGATTGGAGCCAAGGGTGGGCAGGGGAGTGCGCAGATTGAAGAAGCCTGGCGCAGTGCCATTCCGGTTGAGGGGTCGGTCGAAAAAGAGTTGAAGGGTGGCTTCGAAGTTCGACTCCCCGGCGCCGTGCGGGCCTTTTGTCCCTTTTCCCAGATCGATCTTTATCGCGGCGATGCGGCAGGGTACATCGGCCGGCGCTGTGATTTCCGGGTCATTCAGTATAGTGAAGACGGTCGCAATATCGTCGTCTCCCGGCGGATTATCCTCGAAGAGGAAGCGCAGCAGCAAAAGGAGCTGCTGCGGGAAAGTCTGGCAGTGGGGATGATTGTCACCGGAACGATCCGCTCCCTCCTCCCTTTTGGTGCCTTTATCAACATTGGCGGTATTGATGGACTGATCCCGATCTCGGAACTTGCCTGGAGCCGGGTGACCGATCCGGCCGAAATTCTCAGTGTCGGTCAGGTCGTACAGGTCACAGTGAAAAAACTCGATTGGGAGAATAACAAGTTCTCTTTCAGTCTGCGTGATGCCGGATCCGATCCTTGGCAAACAATTGGTGATCGTTATCAAGAAGGGAGTTTTCATGTCGGCACAGTGGCGCGTCTCGTCCCCTTTGGCGCCTTTGTGACCCTGGAGCCCGGCATTGACGGACTGATCCATATTTCGAAGTTGGGAGCCGGCAAACGGATTGCCCACCCCAAAGAATCCGTCCGTGAAGGGGAGAAACTCGAAGTCAAAATTGAATCGATCGATCTTACCGCCCGCAAAATCTCTTTGGTCCTGGCAACCGTCAGTCGTGCAGCGGAAGAAGCGACGCAGAGTGTCGATGAATTTCGTCAGCTTGCCGCCAAGACAGAGAAAACCTCTTTCGGCTCCTTTGGCGATTTGCTGAAAAAGGCCGGCAAGAGCAAGTAGCCGTGTCACTGAAAAAGGAACGGATCGACAAACTTCTTGTTGATCGTGGACTGGTGGCTTCGCGAGAACGGGCCCGGGCGCTGATTCTGGCCGGGGCGGTGTTGGTCGACGAACAGGTGGTTGACAAGGCGGGGGCGCAGATTGCCAGGGAGGCAGAAATTCGCCTCAAAGGTGAGGATATCCCCTTTGTTTCCCGGGGCGGACTTAAGCTGGTAAAAGGACTGGATGCCTTTGCCCTCGATGTCCGGGAGCGGATTGCCCTTGATGTCGGGGCGTCGACCGGAGGTTTTACCGACTGTTTGTTGCAAAGGGGGGCAAGAAAAGTTTACGCTGTCGATGTCGGTTATGGCCAGCTCGCCTGGTCGCTGCGCACCGACCCCCGGGTCGTCAATCTCGAACGGACCAATATTCGTCATTTGCGGGGTGAGGATCTTTCCGAGCGTCCTGATCTGGCAGTGATTGATGCTTCTTTTATCTCTTTGTCGATCGTACTGCCGGCAACTTTGTCTCTCCTGACAGCCGATGCTATCATTGTCGCCTTGATCAAGCCACAGTTTGAAGTCGGTAAAGGCGCGGTCGGTAAAGGGGGGGTGGTTCGTGATAGCGACCAACATGAACAGGTCGTAAGAAAAATCCGGTGCCTGGCTGAACAGTCAGGGTGTCATGTCATTGGCGTTACCGAAAGCCCCATCCTTGGTCCGAAGGGGAACAAGGAGTTCTTGATTTGTCTGCAAAAGGATGGCACTTCTCAGCTTCAGAACGAAAATTGATCTCTCAGCCAGGACAACATGACTATTCGCTGTCTTCATACCGCCGATCTCCATCTGGATGCCCATTTCCCTGTCTGGGGCGAAAAGGAGTCGCTGCGTCGTGCCGACCTCCTGAAAACTTTTGAGCGCATTGTCAATCTGGCCATCAAGAATGATGTCCAGCTCCTGCTCATCAGTGGCGACCTCTTTGACACTCCCCATCCGGAACCGGCCACGGTTGTCCGGGTGCAGAGCGAACTGCAGCGCCTGGTCGAGCGGGGCATCACTCCGGTCCTTTTACCCGGGACCCATGATCCCTATGCCCCGAAAAACTCCATCTACCGCCGCGAGACTTTTCCCGGAATTATTTTCAACGAAGCGCAGTTGAGTGAACCCCAGCATCTCCTCATCAAGGGCGTGAGCTGTTATCTCTACGGCTTTGCCTACCAAAGCGGCAAGGCTGAAGAACTGCTCCCGTCCTTGCAGCGCCGGAATCTGCCGGGATTTCATATTGCTTTACTCCACGGTTCACGGCGCGGGAGTCCGGAATGGAATTACCGGCATAAGGATCTCCCTTTCGACCTTGCTGACTTGGAGTCTCTGCGTCTCGACTACGTTGCCCTGGGTCATTACCACACCTTTGAAGTTCTGCAGGATGAAAGTGGCAGGAACATTGCTGCTTATCCGGGGTCACCGGAAGGAAAACGTTTTGGTGAAGACGGCCCCCGCTACTGTGCGCTGGTCACATTGAGCGCCGGTGGTGCCCGGATTGAAGCTCTTGAAGTTAATGGTCGCGTCCTCGCTGAGGAAGAGATCGACCTGAGCGGGATTGTGACTCTGGAGGGGGCTGTAGCTGAGATCCGGCGCTTTGCCAACCCGGATCTCATTTTACGTTTAAGGCTCACCGGTACCGTCGAGATTCCCTTGGCCTTACCATCGCTTCTGGCTGCCTGTCGCGATGATTTCTTTTGGCTGGAACTACTGGATGCCACCCGTTTGTACGATAGTGCTTATGCCCGGCGGATTGAACATGAGGAGACTGTCCGTGGTCTCTTTGTCCGGCGTATGCGTCGGCTCATCGAAGAATCTCCGCCGGAGCGGCGACCGATAGTTGAAGAAGCCTTTCGGGAAGTTCTCGCCCGCTTCACGGCCGCGGGAGGTGAACTATGATGATTTCCCGCATTGAGTTGCGACACTTCGGTCGCTTTGTCGAAGCTGATTTTGATTTTAAAGCCGGTATCAATCTCGTCACCGGCCCCAATGAAGCCGGGAAATCGACGATCATGGCCGCAATTCCCGCCGTTCTCTACGGCCTTCGTGACAAGGAACGTTATCGTCCCTGGGGGCGGGAAGGGAGTTGCTCGGTGGCTCTGGTTCTGCAAACAGCCAAGGGGACAGAGGTCCGTATCGAGCGGGAAATTATCAGTGATCGCGTCACCTTGACCGAAACCGACCGGCAGGGGACAGTGCTGCTGTCGTTTGAAGGGAAGATTGCTCCCCTGGGACGCTCCAGTGAACGCGCCCTTTATCTGGAACATCTTGAACGGATTACCGGCCACGCCGATGAAGAGATCTTTCGAGCCTCCCTCTTCTTTGCCCAGGGGAGTTTGGAGATTGATGCGCCGGGAGAGATTGCCAGTCGCATCAAAACCCTTCTTTCCGGCTGTGCTGAAGTCGATTACGATCAAGTGCTTGAATCGTTGCATGAAGACTACTTTGCCATTACCCGCGAGAACCCCTGGGGAAAGGATAAAGCCCGGGAGCGAGAACTTGAAGAGCTCCGGAGTCGTCTAAAGGAACTCGAAACACTCTGGACTGACGGGCGTAGCCATTTCGTCGAAGAGGAGCGTCTGCAACAACAGATAGCCGCCGTCAGGGGAGAGTTGACCGAGAAGAAGGGGCAATTGGCGGAAGGCAAGCGCTATCTGGAGTGGGTGCGCCGACAATGGCAACTCGAAGAGAAGGAAACGAGTCTGCAAAAGGATTATTCCCGGGTGCAAAAAGTTGCCGGGAAGGTCGAAGATTTACAGGAAGAGCTCATTGACCTGCAAAAAAATCTGACATATACCGGTTTGCCAGTGGAAATTCCCGAGTCCCTGCCGCAATTATTGACCGGCGCTGAAGTTATCCGCAAGGAGCTGATCACGCTCCAGGAAGAGATGACACGCTTAAGGCGGGAACGCTCCCTTCTTGGAGAAGCACCCTGGATTCCGGCCGTAATTCTGTCGGTTCTTGTCCTTGTCGGCTTTGGTTTGCTCGGCAAAGGCTCGACAAACTTTCTGGCTTTGGGTGGTATCCTTACAGTTTTTATCTGGGGATTCTTTATCTTTCGCCTGATGCGTTTGAATGCGGTGCGAGCGGCTTTGGGAGGACAACTCGACCAGGTAAGTCAACGTCGTAGCGAAGTTTTAGCGTCTCTGGCAGAAATCGAAGAAGCGGTGCGTTGTCTTGGTCTTCCTGCCTCGGCCGTAGAGATGGTCAAGATGGAGAAAAGTCTTGACCGGCATCGTTCTCTGGTTCTACGGATAAAAGAGATCGAGAGTGCCTTACAAGTCCTTGATCACCCTGAGTCGATCTCCGGTGAAGAGAAGACTTTGAGCCGCGAGATGGCGGTCCTTGCTGAGCGTAAAGAGATGGGGCGTCCGTCCCGGGCGGAGATCTTGCGACCGGAAGACCTCCCTGATGCGGAGAGTAAACTGGCCAGACTTGAAGCCGATATAACGGCAACGGAAGAGACCCTTCTCGAGCTCACCCGCCGGCAGGCTGAGGTGCGCGGTGCGGGGACGATCGATCCCTGCCGTCTTGACGAAGAGCGGGTCAGTCTGCGGGAAAGAGAATGCTTTTTGCTGCGTCGCAAAGAAGCTTTGGCCCTTGCCTATGACCTGCTGCGCGGTGCGGTTGACGATTTTCGTCACACTTACGTCGATCGTTTCTCTGGAGAGATCGGTCACTCGCTGGCGTTTATTACTCGTAACCGTTATCAGGCGGTCCGGCTGGACGATAACTTTAACCCTCAGGTACAAGTGCGCGAGGATCTCTGGCAAAGTGTCGAACGTTTGAGCCGTGGCGCTCAGGATGCGGTTTTCTTTGCTGTCCGTCTCGCTTTGACCCGGCATCTGACCCGAAGTCGTCATTTGCCTTTGTTACTCGACGATCCTTTTGTCCACCTTGACAAAGTCAGACTCGCCGAGATGCTCAAGCTTTTGGAGCGGGTCTCTCAGGAGCACCAACTCCTGCTTTTTTCTCACAGTGAGACTTTGTTGCACCGCGCAGAAAAGAGTGGTTGGCGTATTCTTCCGCTGATGGAGTTTTCGGTGAACCGCTCCCTTGCGGCCCCGCAAGCCAAAGCTAAAGAAAAGGAAAGGGAGAAGCATGCCGATGACGCCAACCAACTGTCTCTTTTGTAAAATAGTCAGTGGTGAAATCCCCGCAGGGATCGTTTATGAAGATGAATTGGTTGTCGCTTTTCGTGATATCAATCCTCAGGCGCCCCACCATTTACTGCTTGTGCCGCGCCAGCATATTTGCACAACTCTTGACATCGATACCGCTGATATGGAATTGATTGGCCATATCTATCGGGTCGCAGCAAAAATTGCCTTTCAACTCGGTTTCGCTGACGCCGGTTTCCGGATTGTCAACAACTGTAAGGAGGATGGCGGGCAGACGGTTTGGCATCTGCACTTTCACCTTCTTGGTGGGCGCAAACTGAGTTGGCCACCAGGCTAATCTCCGCCGAAATAGCATCGAGTTAAAAGTGAGTGGTTATGTCTAACAAATCAAAACAGGCTAAAACTGGCGATTACGAGCGTCATGAAAAGCGCCTTATAAATGAAATCCATGAGTTACTCGTGACCCATTACGGGGGAGCTCTTAGCGAGGAAGAGCTGGATAAGGCTTTGGATCAATTGCAGAATGCTATTGTTCTGGCGCGGGTATCACATACCGGTCAACTGCGGAAATCAGGCGAACCTTACTTTATTCATCCGATCCGTGTAGCCCATCTTGCCGCCAGGCATTGGATGGATTTCTCTTCGATCATAGCCACTATTCTCCATGATGTTGTTGAAGATACGCCGGTGACCATCAAGGAGATTCAGGACCAGTTCGGCAGCGATGTGGCGCTGCTCGTCGACGGCTTGACCAAGGCGGAGAATCCGGACCTGAGTCGTGAAGACCTCAAGGCCGAAACCTATCGCAAGCAGTTGTTGACAGCAATTCGTGACGTTCGAGTGCTTTGTCTGAAGGTTTGGGATCGGACCGATAATCTGCAAACGATAGGTGCCCTGCACCCGGATAAACAGTCGTTGATTGCTGAGGAGACCCGTATGGTCTATGTCCCTCTGGCCCGGCATCTGGGAATGGGGCGAGCGGCTTCTGAGCTGGAAGCCCTTTCACTGGCGGTCCTTTATCCACGCCGGGCCAGGCGTTACCGTGAAGCTGTGCGCATCCTGCAAGAGAGTGTCGATTCCTATCTGCGTAAAATCAAGGGTGAAATCCAACACGCTTTCGATCATGCCAAGCTTCCGGTCATCATCCGTGATCGTTGGCGGCCTTTTTCTATAGTTGCAGCTCATGACGCACAACGCGGCCTCGCCTCAATTTATACTCTCGAAATTCAAGTTGATCGTACCCGTGATGCGTATATTGGTTTGGGGTTGTTACACGGCATTTTTTCACCAATTCCCGGGAAGTTACGTGACCATCTTCGTACTCCCTCCCAATTTGGCTATCAGGCATTGAAAACCACTGTGCAGGCAGGTGAGCATCGTATTCGTGTCGAGATTACAACGCGTAAACTGGCACGATTCAATCTTGCCGGAGTTTTGGCGCCGGGTTTTGATTTTCACATGGAGAACTTTTCTGCCTTGATGCAATCGCTTCTTGACGGAGAGTCGGCAATCGATACGGATAGTTTGCGCCTTGCGTCGGCGGCGATACAGGTTTATACGCCGCGTGGTGAACGCCGGACCTTGCCGGAAGGAAGCAGTGCTCTCGATTTTGCTTTTGAGATTCACGAAGAACTCGGCTTGCACGCCGTGCGTGCCAAGGTCAACGGCCAAACACGGCTACTGAAATCGCGCTTGATGGATGGTGATCAAGTCTCGATTGAGCGTGCCGCAACACCGCAAATTCTGCCCAAATGTCTGGAGTGGGCAGTGACGCCTAAATCGAGAAATGCGATCCGTAAATACCTTCGCTCTGTTCTCCGCGAAAACTCAGGAACTGAATGAAGAAATTCGTATTAACTATCTGTATCCCATCCGTTTTTCTTTTCGTCATTTTCCTGTTTGTTCCGTCGGTTTTTGCTGCCAACCATCTTCATGCCTTCGTCTATCACCGCTTTGGTGATAATCGCTATCCCAGTACGAATATCTCCTTAGCCGATTTTTCTGCACAAATGCGTTATCTGCGTGATCATGACTATCGGGTCATGCGGGCAGGGGAAGTGATCGCTCTCTTGCGAGAGAAAAAATCTCTGCCACCGAAAACAGTCGTACTGACCGTCGATGATGCCTATAAAACCTTCAAAAGCGGTGCAATGCCGATTTTGCGTCGGTATGGTTTTCCTGTCACTCTCTTTGTTAATACCGACAGTGTGGGTAGAAAGGATAGTCTTGACTGGGACGAACTTCGGGAATTAGTGTTAGAAGGGGTCGAGATTGGCAATCATACTGCCACGCATCGCTCTCTGGCAGTACAACCCGCAAAGGAAAGTGTCAGCGATTTCAGGCAACGTCTGCATACGGATCTTGATCGGGCGCAACAGGTCTTGATCCGTGAACTCGGCATTACCCCGCAACTCTTTGCTTATCCTTATGGAGAATATTCACTTCTCGCTCAAGAGATCGTCGAAGAATACGGTTTTTTAGCTGCATTTGCACAATATTCCGGGGTCATTGAAAAAAATAATCCTCTTTTTGCTTTGGCAAGAACGCCATTGGCCGGTCCTTATGCGACACTCGGACAAATGCAGCAAAAGCTTGCATTACGCCCCATGCCGGTCAAAGTTGTCGCACCCGCTGATACTTTACTCGACAAGGAAAATCCGCCGACGCTGATCCTTGAAATTCTCGATCCGCAACTTGATATCAAAACTCTGCGCCTCTTTGTCAATGGTCAACCCGGAGGAATGGTGCAGCATGATCAGCAACATCCTCGGCGAATTATCGTGCGCGGTGACAAGGTTTTGGGGACTGGGCGGAGTCGATATATTATTACGGCACCAGGAAGAGAAGCGGGAACTTATTACGCTTACACTCAGTTTTGGCTTAACAGATCGCGACCATAAAATTGTCTGGATGCTTGCGGGGGGAGATACTCAACAGGTAATACCGACGATATTTCTTCGCGTCGCAGGCTGGCTTTGGCGGTATGTTTCGGTAAATTATTGGCGCGAATAATGGCGCGGATATCATCGACATACGCTTCTTTGCGCGTCGAATATAACTGTAATCCCTTGGCTAACTCCATTCCCCGGACATCTTCCCCACGCATCAGTATCTCCGCCCTGATTTGTCGTAATTCCTGATAAGCCGGATGGGTATTGAGATTGTGTATATACGCCCGGAGCGAATCGATGAGCGTCGGGAAGACCCGCGCACGATGTTTTTCCCCTTCCTGACGATTCAGGGGCGTAATCCCCTCGGCGTTGGCGGTAAAGACCATTTCGCCGAACAGGTTGTTCCCTAAACGGGCAAAGCGCGAAGTCCCGTAGGCGGATTCGCTGGCTGCCTGCGCTAAAGCCAGTGAGGGGGGGATTTTATTGAGGCGATTAAGGAGTAAGAGGCGGGCCCGGCGATCGGTTAAAGGGTCACTTTTGACTTTTGCGTAGTGTGCTGCCGCGGCAATCTGCTCTATTTCTCTGGCGTTGAGGGATTCATTACGATCATGACGAGAAAAGATTTCGAGAAGCGCCGTGCGTTCGGAGTCAATCTCCTCATTGACGAGAAGGATCATCGGCAGCAAGGTGAGAAAGAATATTTTTGTGCGTTCTGAACCCGCGGTCAATTCATAAAAATCGTCAGGGAATTTTTCGACAATCACGGCTGGAACACCCTGCATGACGGTGTTCCAGGTGTAATTAATTTCTGAAAAATAGCGATAGAGGTCGTGGCGGGATTGCGGTGAAATCACTTCCAAGCGCCGCTGCGAATCCAGCGCTGTATAAGTCGCGCTATCGACAGACAAGGTGTTTTTTTGATTGTTCTGGCACCCGGATAACCCCAAGAGGAGGGGAAGCAAGGCGAATATGACGAGTACTTTATAAGATATCTGCATAAAAAAAGTAAAGTCCGCTTGAGTAGCGAATTACATAAAATACCATGAACTTTTCCTTAAAGCAAGATAATCCTTTGTTTTAAGTTTAACATGCTGATATTTAATCATTTTTTTCTTGTCTGTGAGGATTAAATTCTTGCGGTCAGTATAATGCCCCTTGATTATTTGTGTTTCCCTCTATAGATTTATTAAGATCATTTTGCCACAAGAGAACCTTAACAATTCTAGCGGGAGTGGATGTCTCTACTGACACTATGCTCTGGTTGGATTTAGGACTTTTTCATAAAGGATAGTATATGAACAAAATTCTTGTAACCGGTGCAGCCGGGTTCATCGGTTATCACACTTGTCGGCAGTTGCTTGAATCCGGGTATGAGGTCGTTGGCATTGATAATCTTAATGACTATTACGATGTGAGTCTGAAGGAAGCACGCCTCACTCGACTGCATGGGATGCAGAACTTTTCATTCAGGCGTCTAGACCTTGCGGACCGAGCCGGGATGGATGAACTCTTTTTGTCACAAAAATTCGACACAGTCATTCATCTTGCGGCTCAGGCCGGGGTTCGCTACTCCATCCAGAATCCGCACGCCTACATCGACTCAAATCTGGTCGGGTTTATCAATATCCTCGAGGGGTGTCGGCATCATCAGGTGCAGCATCTGACCTATGCTTCTTCCAGCTCAGTTTATGGCGCCAACACTACACTTCCCTTTTCCATTCATGACAATGTCGATCATCCTCTCTCCCTTTACGCGGCAACAAAAAAAGCGAATGAGTTGATGGCACATACTTATTCGAGTCTGTATGGATTGCCGACGACCGGTTTACGCTTTTTTACAGTTTACGGTCCTTGGGGTCGTCCGGATATGGCCCTCTTCCTTTTTACAGATGCCATTATCAAGGGGCGTCCCATCGATGTCTTTAACCATGGCCAGATGCAGCGTGATTTTACCTATATCGATGACATCGTTGAAGGGGTTGTCCGAGTTGCTGCTCGTCCGGCGCAGCCCAACCCGGACTGGAGCGGAGCAACTCCCGACCCCGGTTCGAGCTTTGCCCCCTGGCGGGTCTACAACATCGGCAATCACTCACCGGTCGAACTTCTCCACTTTATTCACACGATTGAAGAGAAGCTTGGCCGCAAGGCCCAAGTCAACCTCCTGCCGCTTCAGCCTGGCGATGTCCCGGCGACCTGTGCTGATGTCGCTGATTTGATGCAGGATGTCGATTTTAAACCAGCAACTCCAATCGAGGTCGGCATCAATCGGTTTATCGATTGGTATCGCGATTATTACCATTGTTGATCATTGCGCGGAGAACAATTCATGGCAAAACTATTGGTCACCGGCGGCGCCGGTTATATCGGCAGCCATGTCCTGAAGCAGTTGATTTCTGCCGGACATGAGGTGCTGGTCTACGACAACCTTTCGACCGGGCACAAACATGCCCTACTTGGTGCTCCGCTGATTGTCGGCGATCTGGCCGATCGGGCTTTGTTGTCAGAGGTCTTTGCCCAAGGGAATTTCGCCGCTGTTCTTCATTTTGCAGCACATATTGTCGTGCCGGAGTCGGTGAGCAACCCCCTGAAATACTACAACAACAACACCAGAAATACCTTACAGCTTCTCGAACTCTGTCATGAATTCGGCATAGAGCGTTTTATCTTCAGTTCAACTGCCGCTGTTTATGGGATCCCGGAGACCGGCCAGGTGAACGAACTTTCCCCCCTGCTGCCGATAAATCCCTATGGTGCTTCCAAGATGATGAGCGAACGAATGTTGATGGATCTGAGTTCCGCCTCGTCGTTACGGCATGTCATCCTGCGCTATTTCAATGTCGCTGGCGCTGATCTGCAGGGAGAACTCGGACAGGAAACCCCTGAGGCCACTCATCTGATCAAGGTCGCTTGTCAGGCGGCTATCGGTATACGTCAGGGCATGAAGGTCTTTGGTGATGATTACGCCACTCCGGATGGCACCTGTATTCGCGATTATATTCACATTGATGATCTGGCCCGTGCCCATGTGGCGGCTTTGCATTACCTGCTGCAAGGAGGGGGATCACAGATATTTAATTGCGGCTACGGTCACGGCTCCAGCGTTGCTGAGGTCATCAGAGTGGTCAAACAACTATCCGGAGTAGATTTCCCGGTTGAACTGGACCTTCGGCGAGAGGGTGATCCTCCCAAGCTTATCGCTGCGAATGATAAAATTAAAAAGATACTCGGCTGGCTGCCGCAGAATGACGATCTCGAGCTGATTATTTCCAGCGCTCTGCACTGGGAAAGGGTCTGCGCGGACCGTGACATCAAATAGCGTTAGCAGACTTGTTTATGTTGACGAGTCGCAAATCTCTGTTATTTTTCTCAATGTGATTTTATATCGAGAAATAGAAAGCAGGGACTATTGTGGCGAGCGAACGAAAAACTGTTTTGATCGTTGATGATGAGGAGAATGCCCGTATCGGACTGTCCTGCTTTCTTTGTCAGGAAGGGTACGAAGTCGAGACCGCCAGTAATGGCGAAGAAGCTCTGGAGATTTTAAGGGAACATCCTCATACATCTTTAATCATCAGTGATATTAATATGCCGGGGATGAATGGCATGAGTTTGTTGCGCGAGGTGAATCGCCAGCATCCAGAGACGGCAATTATCATGGTCACAGCTTATGGTGAAGTTGAATCGTATATCGATGCGATGAATCTCGGTGCCTTTGAATATTTGCATAAACCTGTCCGTACTGACGAGCTCAAGCTTGCCATGCTCAAAGTCTTTGCCAAAACCACTAACTAAAGCTGCTAACTTTAAATAGAGAGGTAAGACCTATGAAAGCGATCAAGACCGTGCTCTTTGCCACCGATTTTTCTGCATCTTCTGACGAGGCATTTGCTTATGCGCTTTCCTTTACCCGTAGTTTCGGAGCCCGTCTTTTCTTGTTGCACGTAATCAGTGAACCAGTTGATATGCGAGGTTTTTACGTACCGCACATCTCGTTTGATTCTCTGGAATCAGAAATTATTGCTAGTGCAAAAAAGATGTTAAGCGATTTCTGTTCAGTACATTTAAAGGAGACCGACAATTATGCATATGACGTTGTCTCGGGTGTCCCCTTCGAAAAGATCATCGCTGTTGCCGAGCAGGAGCACGCTGATTTAATCGTTGTCGGGACCCATGGGCGTGGCGGTTTGGATCATCTTCTCTTTGGCAGCAACGCAGAAAAGATCGTCAGAAAATCGCCGGTACCGGTCTTGACGGTCAGGAAAAATGACTAAACGGGTTATGTGCATTTTAAAAACGTCTTGACGAAATGGCACGGGGTGTTTATTATCACCGCGGCTAAATCACTCCAGATGATTTAACGATTAACCGGGCGGGTTCTCCCCGCCCGTATATTTTCCAGCGTGTGAGGATTTTCAATTTCATGTCCCATTCCATACCGATGACCCCTGGTGGCTATCAAAGCCTTCAGGAAGAGCTGAAACGTTTAGTACGTTTTGAAAGACAGGCAGTGGTTCAGGCGATTGCCGAAGCCCGTGGTCATGGCGACCTGTCCGAGAATGCTGAATATGAAGCGGCCAAAGACCGCCAGGCATTTATTGAGGGTCGCATCAAGGAACTCAACGATAAAATCGCCCGTGCACAAGTCATTAATCCCGCAGACCTGGCCGGCAATAAAGTCGTCTTTGGTGCAACCGTCACCCTCTTTGATCCGGATACCGATACAGAGGTCACCTATCAAATTGTCGGTGAGGATGAAGCGGACATCAAGAATGGCAAGATTTCCGTGACCTCTCCGGTAGGTAAGGCGTTGATCGGTCATCTCCTCGACGAGGAAGTTCGTATCAAGGTTCCATCGGGAATCAAGATTTTCGAAATAACCAATATCCGTTTTGAATAAGTGAGGCCATGCTCGTGCCGATTCTTGATAAAAAGACCAATGTGGCGAAAATGCTGCAAGAATATCCGCAGACCGCGGAGGTTTTAAAAAAATATCGCCTCGGTTGCATCGGTTGTCACGGAATAAAACACGAAACCATCGAGCGTGGTGCCATTGCCCACGGCATCGATCTTAACGCGTTGCTGCATGATTTGAACGCTGCACTTTAAGAGGGGGGAGGATGTCCCCGACACAATCGAATCCACAAATTTTGGGCCGATCTCTCGAATCACTTCGCGGGGTCGGCCCAACCCTTTTGCAACGACTGCAGCGTCTCGGCCTGCGTACCGTTGACGACCTCCTTTTTACTCTCCCCAGTCGTTACGAAGACCGTCGCACCCTGCGCAGCATCGGTCAGCTTCAAGTCGGGGCGCAAGAGATCTTTCGTGCCTGGATCGTTAGCAGCGGCGAAACTCAGACCGGCAAGGGGCGGCGCTTGTACGAAGTGCTGGTCGGGGATGGCAGCGGTCAACAGGTAGCGCTGCGCTGGTTTCACTATCGCCTGGCTGCAATGCGCCAGCAGTACCAGGTCGGACGGCATCTCTACGTGATTGGCGAGGTGAAACGCTTTGGACATCTTCGCGAAATCCATCATCCCGAGATCGAGTTTATCGATGACCCGCAGCAAAAAAGCGATCTTGTCGGCCATATCCTGCCGGTCTATCCGCTCACGGAGGGGTTGACGCAACGGAGTGCTCGCAAACTCTGGCACAACGCCTGTACTCTTTACGCCCGCGAGGTCAACAGTGCGATTCCTTCGGATATTATTGCTAAACACGCTTTATTGCCCCTCGGACAGGCATTGCAGGAGGTCCACGCTCCTGACGATGCCAGTAATTTTATCGCCCTGAATGAAGGACGCAGTCCGGCCCGCCGGACATTGGCCTTTGACGAATTCTTTTTTCTCGAACTTGGTCTTGCCCTCAAGCGGCAGGGTCTGGCACTGGAAACCGGCATTCCCTTTACCATAACCCATCTTTTTACCAAACCGTTGGCTCAACTCCTCCCCTATAAACTCACTGCGGCGCAACGGCGGGTTCTTGGTGAAATTCGCGACGACTTGCTCCGACCGCAACCAATGAATCGTTTGCTGCAAGGAGATGTCGGCAGTGGCAAGACCATTGTCGCCCTGATGACGGCGCTTCTGGCCATTGAAAATGATTGTCAGGTGGCACTTCTTGCGCCGACGGAAATCCTCGCTGAACAGCATTATCGTCAGTTTGCTCCATGGATGCAGCAACTCAATCTCTGTTGCGCCCTCTTAACCGGTTCAACCGGGGCGAAGGAGCGGCGGGAGATTATCGCTGCAACCCAAAACGGTGCGATTCATCTCCTGGTGGGTACGCATGCCGTTCTGCAGGAAGGGGTCGAGTTTCAGCGTCTTGGCCTCGGTATTGTCGACGAGCAGCATCGTTTTGGCGTCCGGCAGCGCAGTCAGTTGCGCCGCAAGGGCGTCTCGCCGCACATTCTGGTCATGACTGCCACACCGATCCCCCGTACTCTCTCTCTGACCCTTTATGGAGATCTGGCTCTTTCAGTCATCGACGAACTGCCGCCGGGACGGACGCCGATTGTGACGCAGGTCTTTACTGAGGAGGGGAGGGGGCGGGTATACGAGATGATCCGCCGTGAATTAAGCCGGGGGCGGCAGGCGTATATTGTCTATCCTCTGGTCGAAGAGTCGGAGAAGGTCGATCTCCTTGACGCCGAGAGCGGGGCAGAGCGCCTGCAGAGGGCAATTTTCCCGGATTTCAAGGTCGGCCTTCTGCACGGACGACTGCGCGGGGAAGAGAAAGAAACGGTCATGACCGCTTTTGCTGCCGGAGAGATTCATCTGTTGGTCGCCACGACCGTCATTGAAGTCGGTATCGATGTGCCGAACGCGACGATCATGGTGATTGAACATGCCGAACGCTTCGGATTGGCACAGCTCCATCAATTACGCGGCCGGGTCGGACGCGGCGCTGCCGAGAGTCATTGCTTTATGTTGAAAGGGAGTCAGTGCGGACAGGATGGTGAGGAGCGATTAGCGGTCCTGGCGCGCACCAACGACGGTTTTCAAGTCGCCGAAGCGGATCTCAAGATCCGTGGACCAGGAGAATTTCTCGGCACCAAACAATCAGGCATCCCCGATCTGCGTGTGGCCGATCTTCTCCGCGACGGCCATATCCTTGAGGAGGCCCGCGCAGCGGCGTTTGCCCTGGCTGAGCGTCCGGATTTTTTGAGCAGTGATGAGTATGCGATAACCCGGCAGGAATTACGGGGGCGATGGGGAAGTCGTCTGGAATTGGCAGGTATCGGTTAACAGGGACGGCGCCCGAAAATTTCGAGCGCCGTCCTTGTGTTATGCACTGCAGAGATTATTTTTCGCGATCCGCTTGTTGGGCGTCAACAACAGCAATGGCCGCCATGTTGACAATATCGGCAACGCTGTCGCCGCGTTGCAGGATATGCACCGGTTTATTCATCCCCATGAGAATCGGGCCGACAGCTTCTGCACCACCGAGTTTATATAGGAGTTTGTAGGAGATATTCCCTGATTGCAGATCCGGGAATATCAGGACGTTAGCATTTCCTTTCAGGTCGGAGAAGGGGAACTGCTTTTCGGTAATTTCAGGATCCAGGGCGACGTTAGCCTGCATCTCTCCGTCAATGATCAGATCCGGAGCCGCCTCTTTAACCAGTTCTGTCGCGCGGCGGACTCGGTTGGTTAACGGATGATCGACGCTGCCGAAGTTCGAAAAGGAGAGCATCGCCACTCGCGGTTCCACATCAAAATCGCGCGCCTTTTTGGCAGCGAGGATGGCTGTTTCGGCGAGTTCTTCTGCAGTCGGCTCGATTGTGACGGTGGTGTCGGCACAAAAGACGACTTCCTTTTTGAAGACCATCATGTAGAGCCCGTGCACCTTGGAGAGCCCATCCTGTTTACCGATGATCTCCAATGCCGGACGGATGGTGTCGGGATAGTGATGATTGAGACCGGAAAGGAGGGCATCGGCATCCCCCTCCTGTACCATCATTGACCCGTAGTAGTTACGATTGCGACGAATCAGGCGGCGGGCTTCGGCCAGTGTGACCCCTTTGCGCTTGCGTAAATTAAAGAGATCCTCGATATAGCGGTCCGTCTGCGCGCTGCTGTTCGGGTTGATAATCTGGACTTCGCCGAGATCCAGTCCCAGACTGTCGATCCTGGTGCGAATCTCGGCTTCGTCGCCGAGCAGAACCGGGATGGCGATTCCTTCTTCAATAAGGATTTGCGCGGCGCGCAGGATCTTCTCTTCCTCTCCTTCCGGAAAGACAATCCGTTTCGGATTGGCCTTGGCCTTATTGATGAGCAGACGCATGATTTCCTTCGAGCGCCCCTGCAATGCTTCCAGGCTCTCCAGATAGCGGTTCATATCGGCGATCGGGCGGCGCGCCACGCCGCTGTTCATCGCTGCCTGTGCTACCGCCGGGGCCACATGCAGCAACACCCGCGGATCGAAAGGTTTGGGGATGAGATATTCACGGCCGAACTTGATTTCGACATCACCGTAAGCTTTGCGAACCGAGTCAGGGACATCCTGGCGGGCGAGATTGGCGAGGGCCATACAAGCGGCCATCTTCATTTCATCATTGATGGCGCTGGCATGGGTGTCGAGAGCACCACGGAAGAGGAACGGGAAGCAGAGGACGTTGTTGACCTGATTGTTGTAATCGCTGCGGCCGGTGCCGATGATGACATCGTCACGCACCGCTTTAGCATCGCTCGGCGTAATCTCGGGATCGGGATTGGCCATGGCAAAGATAACCGGATCGCCGGCCATGCTTGCCACCATTTCCGGAGTCAGGGCGCCTTTGGCGGAGACCCCGAAAAAGACATCGGCATCGACCATGGCTTCTTCCAGGCTGCGGGCGCTGGTATCGTTGGCCAAACGTGACTTGTATTCGTTCATTCCGTCGGTACGACCCTTAAAGATAACGCCCTTGGTGTCGCAAACGATCATCTTTTTCGGATCGGCGCCGAGGACCAGAGCCATATTGGCACAGGCAATGCCGGCGGCACCCGCACCATTGACGACGATTTTGATCTCGTCTATCTTCTTGCCTGTGATCATCAGAGCGTTGAGGAGTCCGGCGTTGGCAATGATTGCTGTTCCGTGCTGATCATCATGGAAGACCGGAATATTCATGATCTTTTGAAGCTCTTCCTCGATGTAGAAGCACTCGGGCCCCTTGATGTCTTCAAGGTTGATACCACCGAAGGTCGGCTCGAGAATTTTAACGGTCCGGATAATTTCGTCTGAATCTTTGGTGTCAAGTTCCAGGTCGAAGACATCGATATCTGCAAAACGTTTAAAGAGGATTCCCTTGCCCTCCATGACCGGTTTGCCGGCGAGTGCGCCGATGTCACCGAGACCGAGGACGGCGGTGCCGTTCGAGACGACGGCGACGAGGTTCCCTTTGGCTGTATACTTGTAAGCGTCGGCGGGATTCTTTTCGATTTCAAGGCAGGGTTCAGCGACGCCGGGGCTGTAAGCGAGGGCAAGGTCAAGACTGGTAGCGCACGGTTTAGTTGCGACCACTTCGATCTTCCCTTTGCGGCCGCTGCTATGATAATCGAGTGCATCCTGGCGTTTGGACATAATCTTATACTCCTCTTGGGTGTTTACCAAAAATAAAAATCTTCCTCGTTTCTTGCGCTCTTTTCCATGTAAAATCGATGAATCTTGATTTTATTTTATTTTAGATAAATAAATTTTTTTAAAATTATCTTTGCTTGGCTGCGTTGTCAAGGGAAAAAGATTAGACCTAACGAAAGGCTAAATCAATGGAAATATTGGACGACAATCATTGTTTTGTTTGCGGCGCATTAAACATGAACGGGCTACGGGTCAGGCCGTTGATCGATGCACCCAACCAGAGTGCCACCATGCGTCTCGCTATTCCGCGAGACTTTCAGGGGTGGCAGGGAATTGTTCATGGCGGCATCCTTGCGACGCTCCTTGACGAAACCTGTGCTTATGCTGCCAAGGGATTGGTGGCTCATGTTGTGACAAGCGAAATGACAGTGCGCTATAAAAAGCCGGTACCTCTTGAAACTGAATTGCTGGTCACGGCCACCGTCGTCAGTCGCCGCCGTAAAATTATTGAGGTGAAGGGGCAAATTGAAATTGACGGAGAGCTTTACGCTGAAGCCAATGCAAAGATGTTTATTGTCGCGGGAGAAAGCTAATGACAACGCGTATCACGATCCTTTGTGAAAACAGTGTCGCCCGACCGGGAGGTCTTATCGCTGAGCACGGTTTTGCGGCTCTAATTGAAACGCCACAGGACTCCATACTCTTTGATACCGGCCAGGGCTTCGGACTGCTCAATAATGCCCGCGAGATGAAGCTGGATTTACAGAAGATCTCATCTGTTGTCTTCAGTCATGGTCATTGTGACCATACCGGTGGTCTGCCGGTGCTCCTTGATCATCTGCAAAGACCGCTGAAGGTTGTAGCGCACCCGGATATTTTCAGTAGCCGTTACTGGCGGAGCAACTTTGAGCTGCGTCCGATCGGTATGGTGGCGCAACGTGCAGAGCTGGAAGCGCAGGGCGCTTCATTTTCTCTGGGTTGTGACTATCAAGCGTTGACGAAGGATCTTTATTGCAGCGGTGAAGTGATACGGCTGACGGATTTTGAGATCGGCGATCCGCACCTGGTAGTTCCGGACAGTCACGGTGGTTATAGTCCGGATCCGCTCCGTGACGACTTCTCTCTGGCGCTGACCACCAACAAAGGATTGGTTATTCTCCTCGGTTGTGCGCATGCCGGAGTGATCAATATTATCGAGCAGTTTCGGGAGAAAAGCGGTGAAGAGAGGATTTGTGCCCTGATCGGCGGCACCCACCTTGGTCCGGCCTCAGAAGAGCAATTTCAGGCGACCGTGACCAAACTTAAACGGTATCACATTGGCAGGATTGGTTTGTCGCACTGCACTGGATTAAACCGTGGCGCGCAGCTTTTTCAGGAATTTTCCGGACGCTCTTTCTTCGCCGCCACCGGGACGGTCCTCGAATTTCCCTGAACACCGCACTGATCAGTGGCGGACAAGGCTGGGGGTCAGCAATTCCAGACGGATTCAATGCTGCCCTTTGCTGTAAAGATCACCTCAACACAGAGTTAAGTTCTTTCAGAAGTTGTTCCACATCGACATGGTGCACACCCGCACCGTGTTCCAAGGCTTCGAAGGAAGCAATCTGGCAACCGACACATTCGAGACCAAAGCGGGTAAAGACCGGAATTGTTTGCGGGTAACGTTGAATGATCTCTTCAATCGTCATCTCTTTGCTGATCATGGGCCGGTCTCCTCGGAATCTTACGGTAGTTTTTTCGTAAATTTGGCTTCGAGAGCTTCTCGAACCGGTGGCGGGACAAAAGTTTCGATTGGTCCGTGCAGGGCGGCCACTTCTTTGACGATGGACGAACTGAGATAGCCATACGGAACCGAAGTCATCATGAAGAGAGTTTCCACCTCTTTTTTGACAGTGTGGTTCATCTGCGCGATCTGAAATTCATACTCAAAGTCGGAGACAGCCCGCAGGCCGCGGAGAATAACGCGCGCATTATTCTCGACAACATAATCGACAAGGAGGCCATCAAAGGTGCCGACACGCACCCGCGGGTTGTTCCCGACGACACGCTGAATCATGGCAGTCCGTTCTTCAATGCTGAAGAGGGCCTGCTTGCCGGAGTTGCGGGCGATGGCGACGATCAGTTCGTCAAAGACTTCAAGGCCGCGATCAATGATGTCGAGGTGACCGTAGGTAATCGGATCAAAGGATCCTGGATAGACGGCGATGTGGTGTTTCATGCCGGCGATGTCGTCCTCTCAAAAAAAGTGATGGAACTGACGCCATAATGGCGCTGGTCAGTACGGAGCAGGGAACCGATCTTTTCGGGGAGAATCTCCCCTTTGGCTGTTTCAACAACGATGATCCCTATGGTGCTGAGCAGTTCAAGGGCGGCAATTTGCATCAATGTGGCCTGCGCCAGGCCCTGAGCGTAAGGCGGATCGAGAAAGATCAGCTCAAAGGGGCCACTTTTTACCGCAAGCGGCAGCGCTGCCGGGAGTTCGCCACGCAGAACCCGGGCACTATCCTGCATGCGGCAGCCCTCGATATTGGTCTGGATGATTTTGATCGATTCCGGATGGACCTCCAAAAGAAGAGCGCTTTGAGCGCCGCGACTCAATGCTTCGAGGGCGAGGGCGCCGGTCCCGGCGAAAAGGTCGAGAACTTTGCATCCCTGCAGGGAACCTAGGCGACTGGTCAGGATGCTGAAGAGAGCTTCCCGTATCCGATCGGCCGTCGGTCTGACTTGAGCGCCAGCGAATTCGACCAGTTTCTTGCCGCGTGCCCGGCCGCTAATAATTCGCAATCTCTGCCCTTTCCAATCTTTTTAAAAGCTTACAAAAATTAACACACCCCCCTGAAGGCGTCAACCGCCGATTCCGGCTTGATTCCCCGCCGTGGTAAGGCTATAACTTTTCGTAGTATCAGCTGATTACGATTGAAGGAGTGCAGTTTTCCTTATGGAAAGACCCGATCTTGCCCCTTACGCAGCCCGCAGCAGTGAAAGTCTGGGACGGACTCACCCGGAGCTGCTCAAAGATGATCGTCCGGCTTTTGAACGGGATCGCGATCGCATTATCCACTGTGCAGCCTTTCGTCTTCTCGAATATAAAACCCAGGTCTTCGTCAATCACGAAGGGGATTATTACCGTACCCGTCTCACCCACTCGCTGGAGGTAGCACAGATCGCCCGTGGTACTGCCCGACGCCTGCAGTTGAATGAAGATCTTGTCGAGGCGCTGGCTTTGGCACACGATGTCGGCCATACGCCCTTCGGTCATACCGGTGAAGAAACCTTGAATCGTTTGATGGTCGATCATGGCGGCTTCGAGCACAATCGTCAGTCGCTGCGGGTTGTCGAGACCCTTGAAGAGCGCTACCCCGCGTTCAACGGGCTCAATCTTTCTTGGGAAACGCGCGAGGGGATCATCAAGCACTCATCGGAATATGACGGCGGCCGTTCTCCGGAACTGCAGGATTACCACCCGGAATGGCGACCGACCCTTGAGGCGCAGATTATCGATCTTGCCGATGAAATTGCCTATAATAATCACGATATTGATGACGGCATCAAGGCCGGCCTCATCTGTCCCGCGGAACTTGATGACATCACTTTGTGGCGTGAAACCTCGGAAATTGTCGACAGCAAATATCCCGGTTTACAGCAGGAACGTAAAATCTATCAAACCATCAGCCATCTTATCGGCGTCTTTATCGATGATCTGGTCGCGACGACGCGCACCCGTCTCGCCGATCTCGATATCATCACTCTCGATCAGGTCCGGCGTCAGCCAAAAAATCTCATCTGTTTCAGCGGTGATCTCCAGAAAAAGAATCGCGAACTCAAACAGTTCCTTTTCCAGCATCTTTACCGCCACCACAAAGTTGAACGGATGAGGATCAAGGCGGATCGCTTTTTAACCCAGCTCTTTCAAACTTATTGTCAAAACCCGACCTTGCTGCCGCGCCCATACCAGCAAAAATTCGATCTTTACGGACGGGAGCGGGTTATCTGCGATTATATCGCCGGCATGACCGATCGGTTTGCTCTCGACGAATATCAGCGCCTTTTTGATCCCTACGAACGCAGCTAAAGAAGCGACACAACGCAAAAGGCCGTCCCTCTGGACGGCCTTTTGCGTTGTGTTTTGAAAAAACGACTTATGGCAGGATGATCTTCTTTTCTTCCGCCTCACGATACAGGAGGAAGGTCTTGCCAAGGATCTGCGCGATTTGCGCGTCACTCTTTTCTGCGAGTTGAGCTGCGACTTCGCGGCGGTCGAGTTCGCACCCTTCCTGAAGTCTGACCTTGATCAGTTCATGGACTTTAAGTGCCTCGTCAGTGCTACGCAGAACGGCGTCGCTAAGTTCGCCGCGACCGATCATGACGATGGGGTTGAGATGATGTCCGAGTCCGCGCAAAAAGCGGGCCTGTTTGCCAGTGAGAGCTTTAGTTGCCATAATATTTGTCTTGTCCTTGGAAAGCATTTTATGGGTTGGTTACTGTAAGGAGCGCATCATAGGCGATTTCCAGCAACAAATCCAGCTCTTCTACTTTGATCGTCAAGGGCGGCATAAAGTAAATGACATTCCCCAGTGGCCGTAACAGCGCGCCGCGTTGCAAGGCCTGCTGGTAAACCTGATAGCCGCGTCGTTCCTGCCAGGGATATCCGCTCCTCGTCGCCTTGTCCTGCACCAGTTCAATCGCCGCCACCATGCCGCAGCGGCGGAATTCTCCGACATTTTCTAATGCTGAAAAATGAGAAGCTGCGGCGTCGAAGCGGGCCATCTTTACCGGCAGTTGCCCCAGAATGTTCTCTTCGGCAAAGATCTTTTGTACTTCCACTGCCAAAGCGCAGGCCAAAACATTCCCGGTATAGGAGTGGGAATGGAGGAAGGCTTTCATCGTCGGGTAGTCGTCGTAGAACGCCTGATAGATCTCCTCGGTGCTTAAAACCACTGAAAGGGGGAGATAGCCGCCGCTGATTCCTTTGGAGAGGCAAAGGAGGTCGGGGCCGATGCCGGCATGTTCATTGGCGAACATCTTGCCGGTGCGGCCAAAACCGACGGCGATCTCATCGGCGATATAGTGGATCGCTAGGCGGTCACAGAGGATTCGCAACTTTTGCAGGTAACGTGGCGGGTAGATCCGCATCCCGGCAGCGGCCTGAATCAGCGGTTCGACGATGATCGCAGCGATCTCATTCTGTTTCGCTTCCGCAATCTGTTCAAGGGCGGCAAAACATTCAGCGTCGCAACTGTCGCGGTACAATCCGTAGGGGCAGCGGAAACAGTCCGGACCCGCTGCTTGCAGAGTATCGAGGAGGAGTGGTCGGTAGACGTCACGGTAGAGTTCACAGCCGCCGATGGCCAGGGCGCCAAGGGTCTCGCCGTGGTAGGCCTCACTCAGGGAAAGGAAGCGTCTCTTATTGGGTTTACCGGTCTGCTGCCAGTACTGAAAGGACATCTTCAGCGCTGCTTCGATGGCTGAGGAGCCGTTGTCGGCAAAGAAGACGCGGGAAAGATTTCCCGGCGCCAGGGTGCAGAGACGCTCGGCAAGTTCCACCGCCGGCTGGTGGGTGAAGCCGGCAAAGATGTGGTGACTGATCCTGCCAGCCTGTTCGTTCAGGGCGTGATTGAGGCGGGGATGATTGTGGCCGAAGAGGTTGACCCACCACGAAGAGACGCCATCCAGATAGCGCTTGCCATCGACATCGATCAACCAGGAACCTTCGCCACGGGCGATGGGGATCGGCGGCAGGAGTTCGTGATCCTTTTCCTGTGTGCAGGGGTGCCAGACGTGGGCGCGATCAAGGCGGATAAGTTCGGCTTTAGTCATCTAAATTCCGATTGCCGCAATAAGCCAGGGGAGGGATGGCAGGGTTTTGAGGGCGGCACTGAGGGTGAGAACCTTGTCCCGATCAGCACCGTCCACCTCCGGCAGGACTCCGAGGATATCGGCCGAGGCGAGGGAGGAGAGGGTATGCGGCGCCGTTTCCGCAGCTTCGTCCGGCTGAGCCGGCATGCGGTTGATCATGTAACCGGCCACCGGAATTTCCATCTGCTGGGCGGCAAAGATGGTCAGTAGAGTCTGGTTGAGAGTGCCAAGTCGGGCGGTGGTCACGACCAGCAGGGGGAGTCCGATCGCTTTGGCGAGATCCGCCATCAGCAATCCGCCGGACAAGGGGGTCATCAGCCCGCCGGCGCCTTCGATGATAAGAAAATCGTGGCGCTGACCTAGCTTTTGCGCCGTCGCGACCAGTCTGGCAAAGTCGATGAAACATTTTTCCTTCTCTGCTGCTTGTGCTGGCGCCAGGGGAGCGCGTAAACGGTAGGGAGAAATCTCCTCCACAGGGTCTTGGCTGCTGGCGGCCCATTGCAGCAGACTACCATCGTCGCCAAGGCACGACGGGTCGCTGACACCACTCTCGGCCGGCTTCATTACGCCGACTTTGAGACCGCGTTCTGTTAAGAAATGCGCCAATGCTGCACTGACCATGGTCTTGCCGACGCCGGTGTCGGTGCCGGTGACAAAGATCCCTTTAAAGGGCAGATTAACGGCAGACATTGACACTCACCTCGGCATCACGGAGCATTTGCAGATCTGTTTCACGATCGCGACCAGTGGTGGTGAGGTAGTTGCCGATCATGGTGCCGCTGGCTCCGGCCATGAAGATCCAGGACTGGAAATCGCGCAGGTTCTGTTCACGACCGCCGCAGATGCTGATCCTTTTTGTCGGGTGGACAATGCGGAAGAGAGCAATAATGCGCAGGCAGTCAAGAGGGGTGAGCTGCCGAAGATCGGCTAAAGGCGTCCCAGGGATCGGATTCAGGAAGTTAAGGGGGATGGAGTCGACATCGAGCTCACGCAAGGTCAGACAGAGTTCAACCCGCTGTTCCAGTGATTCACCGAGACCGAAGATGCCACCGCAACAGACTTTCATTCCTGCCGCCTTGGCGACCTGTACGGTCTGCACATCTTCTTCGTAGTCGTGCGTGCTGCAAATCTGCGGGAAGAATGAGCGCGCTGTTTCGAGATTGTGATGATAGGTGACGCAGCCAGCCGCAGCCAAAGCAGCGGCGTTGGCGGGGTCGAGAAGGCCGAGGGAGGCGGAAGGGTCGATGACAGTGGTGGTGCGGATATCGCGCAGGGAAGCAAGGATGCGCTCGAATTCTTCCCCGGCCTTGACCCGGGTGCCGCTGGTGACAATGCCGTAACAGTGCGACCCCTCGCTGGCCGCCTGCCGCGCCCCCTGGACGATCTCTTCCTGTGATTTGAGCGGAAAGACCGGGGCAGTGCTGGTGTGGTGGCTCGACTGGGCACAGAAAGCACAATTTTCGGCACAGCGCCCGGATTTAGCGTTGATGATCGAGCAGAGTTCTATTGTGTTGCCGAAAGATTCTTCACGTAACGCCTGGCTAACCGCAAAGATGGCCGTTAAATCCGCACCCTGCGAGTGTAAAATCTGCAGTGCTTCGTCATGAGAAGGGGCGATCCGTTGTTTGGCTTTTTGATAAAGAGTCGAAGGGAATGAAAACATTAGAACATCCAGTCTGTTTGTTGAATTTATCTTTCAAAGATTACATGCAGTGAAATCCACTTGTCAACCACATTTGCTTTTACTGGTTTACAATCAGGATTATGAATGATTAAATTTAAATTCCTGCTATCTGGTTGACTGTCATTAAATGGAATGATAAAACATCATTCTAAATTCTTGCATTGGTGGTGCTATGATCAAAAGTATTATCGGACAGAAGCTCAAGGCGACCCGCCTGAAAAATGACATGACGATTCAGGAGTTGGCGAAACGTGCCGCGGTTTCATCCAATATGATTTCACGCATAGAGCGGGGTTTGACAACGCCGTCGGTGGAAATTCTTATGCGTCTTGCCTCCTCCTTCGGCATGAGTATGAATTTTTTCATCGAAGAAGCAGAAAAAGGGTCTACGCTCGTGCATACCCGGAACGGGCAGGGGGAACCGATCTTCTTCTTTGAGGACAAACATCAGATTTTCAGTCTCACGCAAGGCATTCGTGATCCGGGATTTTCTGTTTTTATCGATATCCTCGAAAAGGGATGTAATAGCGGGGAGGGGGGGATGGTTCATTCCGGCGAGGAGTTTGCTTATGTCCTGGAAGGGTCGGTGGCATTTTTTGTCGATGAAGAAGAATACCTTGTTAATGTCGGTGACTCGATCGCCTTTAAAGCTTCTCGACCACATCGCTGGAAAAATTTGAGTCCGGGCCGTGCCCAGGTTCTCTGGGTCGTTTCACCTGCCCCCTCGGTGTCGCGTTAAACCTTTTTTGACTGGCTGACAAAATGAAACTTAAAAAAATTATCGGCAAAAAACTCAAAAATATCCGTTTGAAGCGTAATTTGACCATTCAGTCATTGGCGGAGCGTTCACGAGTTTCATCCAATATGATTTCGCGCATTGAGAGAGGGTTGACAATCCCCTCAGTCGAAATTCTGATGAAGTTGGCGAGCGTCTTTGATAAAAGTATTAATTATTTTGTCGAGGAAGTTTCGCACACGCATGAAATCGTATATTCACGTCCGGGGCAAAGGGATACGACGATTTATGATGATCCCTCTGAAAACATGCGGACCGAGTCGTTTACTTCCGGACTGCGCGACCCGCAATTCATGTCTTTTTTTTGTACGATCAAGGTCGGAGGGAGCAGCGGCGAAAAGAATATGTACCATCCAGGGGATGAATTGATATATATTATGCAAGGCCAGTTGTCGTTAACCATTGCCGATGAGACGCATGAACTTTATGCTGGCGACAGCTTGTCCTTCAAGTCACATCTCCCCCATCGTTGGCATAATTCAGGAAATGGTGAGACCAAAGTAATCTGGACTCTTTCGCCCTTTACAACACTTTAGCGCAGGCAGGAAAAAACATGTCATTTTTCTCGCGTTGGTTTGGCTCCTGTAATCCACTGGATGAAATTCGCAAAGCTTCAAATCAGGAGCGTTGGGCTGATGTTCTCAGTTTTGCATCGGCATTAGAGGATAATTCTTTGCCGGCCGGTGATCAAGCAGAGCTGCGCGAGCTTGTCGATGTCGCGGCTGAAAATTTGTCTCGTATCAATTTTGAGGAAGGTTTAGCTTCTCTGCGTGCCGATGATTTTCGTCGTGGTATCGAGCATTTTGATCTTGCCCGGCAGTTGGTTCGTTCCTGTGCGCTGCGGGAATTAATAGATGCTGAATTTTTACGTATCGGCGGTGGCAATACTGTTTTATCGGACAATATACCAGCACAGAAGGCCACTGTCAGCAAGCGCAGTTGTTCCTCTTCCTGTTGCGGAACGGTTGATTCAGGTGCTGTGGCGCCGACTGAGCTTGCAGGTGCTTTTGATGAAGAAACCCGTTTTGAACTGGTGCTCACTGCTTACCCGGTTGATCTGCGTCCCCGTTACCTGGAACTTTCAACACTGATGCGGCAAGCCATCCTTCTGGCGCATGAGGAGAGTGATGATGAAGCGTTAGCCCTCTTCTTGAAGGTACCGGCAAATGAATATAATGATATATTTTATTATGAATCTGGGACGCTCTTTGCGCGCAGAAAGCAATATTCCGAGGCCGTAAAGGCTTTGCAACAGGCGATAAGTTTGAATCCGGCTTTTGTCCTTGCCGCACTGACCCTGGTTGATCTTCATATCGGAAACCAGAATTTCGCTGCTGCGGGTAATTTGTTGTCACAAATGCTCAAGGCGAATTGCATGCCCGATTATTGCCATGCGCGCTTTGCGGTCATTTGTCAGGCGCAAGGGGATTCAGCCAAAGCCTTTGAGCATGCAACTGAGGCTTTAAGACTTGGTCATAACGAACCCGAGCTCATGGTCTTTGTTGCACGCACCCTGGAAGAGCAGGGCCGTATTGATGAAGCGGAAAGAGTTTTAAGTTCAATCCCGGTAGGAGGAGGCTGTTCCGGTGGCGCCAATGTCGAGCTGGCAGATTTTTGGTTGCGACACAAGAAAAACTTGCAGAAGTCTCTGGAAATGTTTAAAAATGCAGCCAAGGGAGAACCGACAAACCCGTTATGGGGTTATCACATTGCCCGGGTTTATTTAGCGCTGGGATGGACAAAAGAGGCAAAGCAGATACTTCGGGCTTTTGTTGAAGCTGATTCGATAGACGGATCATTACGTGAAAATGCCATCCAGTTACTCAAGGGCAGTGCTTGATTTTTTTTAGTTTATTCACCTTTCTGTTGACAGTTTGACGCTTTAAGCTATTCTTGAAAAAGTTTAAAATTATTTTCCTTCCGGCCATCTAATTCTTCAGATAGGGGTGAAAAAGATGAATAAATCAGAATTAATCGAGGCGCTGGCGAAAGAAAAGGAATTAACCTACAAAAGATCAGAAGAGATCGTCAATACGATATTTTCTGCTCTGTCCAAAACATTGATTGACGGGGGGAGAATCGAAATTCGCGGTTTTGGTAGTTTTGTTGTCAAAGACTACAAATCCTATCAGGGACGTAATCCTAAAACAGGCGAATCGATTCACGTTGAGCCGAAGAAACTTCCCTTTTTTAAAGTCGGAAAAGAATTACGCGACCGGGTCAACGGAGAGGATTTCCAGGCGAGATAAGTTTCGTGCCGATAGCAAAAGAGAAAGGTTTCAAATTAAAGTAAGGGATCGACGAAAGTCGGTCCTTTTTATATGCGGTTACTTTTGTTCGTATGGTTGATTTTCTTTTCTTGAATGCTATAAATTACCGAAAATACACAGGAGATCAATAGATGGTCTTTTCATTTCTCTCTATAAGATTATGAAGTAACTCCGGTGCTCAATTCCCTTCCCGTGCTTTCGCATGCCTCTTTTTTTGCTTTTATTGGCGGCTTGATCCTTTTCTTCTTTGGTTTGACGCGAACGACGGAAGGGATGCAAAATATTGCCGGTGGACGTCTGCGTTTTATTATTGCCGGACTGGTTAAAAATCGTCTGAAAAGCTGCCTCTTCGGTCTCACAATTACTTCGCTCACCCAATCCTCCGCAGCCACTGCTGTCTTGACTATCGGCTTTGTCAGTCATGGGATTATCTCCCTGGTTGATGGTATTGCTGTCGTTCTTGGTGCGAGCATCGGTGCAAGTCTTATTTTGCAGTTTATAGCTTTTAATCCCGGCTGGATGCTCTTCCCTCTCCTTGTTGTCTCCGTTTTTTTGCGTTTTTTTGCTCGCCAGACCTACCTCCGTGATGCGGCCTCCGTCCTCTTCGGGTTGTCGTTGTTAATGCTCGGTTTGGCGATGATGACGTCATCTTTTGAACCGCTCCGGGACAATCCCGCCTTTGGCCAGCTCATTAGTGTTCTGCAGAATCATCTCTGGTTAAGCGTTGTCTGTAGCGCGCTTTTGGCGGCTCTGGTGCAGAATTCTACTGCCGTTATTGCTTTGATCATTGCTTTAGGTGCCAGTGGCCATCTTCATTTTGCCTCCGGAGTTGCCCTGATCCTTGGTGCCAATATTGGTTCTTGTGCACCAACGATTATTGCCGCTATTCACGGGTCTCTCGCTGCTCGCCGCGTAGCGGCCGCGCAATTCCTGATTGTCGTTGCTGCGGCCGGTGTTATTGCACTTCTCTTTCCTTATTTTATCGGGATTATCTCTTTTATTTCCCCCGGCGATGCAGATTATGTCGTGACAACTTTTGAGCAAACACAGTGGTACCAAGTATCACTGGGACAAAAACCCTTTATTACCCGTCACCTTGCTAATGCCAATACCTTTTTTGCCCTTTTTGCCGCTCTCTTTTTTCTTCCGTTTCTGCAGCAGATTACGCGACTGACGACATACTTTATCCGCGGGAGAGAGACGGTCAACGAGTATGGGCTGCAATTTATCGATTATCGGGTACTGAACACCCCGCCCATTGCTTTGTCCCAGGCGCGCTCGGAATTGCGCCGCATGGCGCAGACGGCGCAGGCTGCGCTCCATGAAACCAGGCTTTATCTCGGCGATCAGAAGTCCGAGAGGTTACATAAACTCACCCGCTATGAAAATCTCCTCGACCTGTTGCAAAAGGAGTTAATCAGTTTTCTCGTTGAGTTATCGCATCGTTTCTCATCCTATACATCAGCGCGCGAAGTGGCCCTGATGATGCACATGGTTGCCGATTTTGAACGAATCGGTGACCATTGTCAGACCCTGGTTCGTCTGTCGCTGCGTAAACAGGAATGGCAGGTGGTTTTTTCTAAAATTGCCCGGCGTGAACTCGATGCTCTCGCTGTTGAGACGGTTGCATTTGTCGATTATGTTGTTGGGGCGCTGGATACCGGTGCCGATGACGTCCTGGCCGAGGCCCAAACCCGAGAGAACTTTATAGATCGCAGTGAAGAAAAGATGCGCAATGACCACCTGCAACGACTGACAACCGGTGAATGTGCGGTTCGTCCCGGCCTCATCTATATCGATATGATTCAGGCCCTTGAAAAAATTTCCGATCACGCTTTCAGTGTTGCCAGGTGTCTCAGCGGGGATAAAAAGTGAAGGCGGCTATCGACATCGGCAGTAATTCGGTGCGGTTGCTGCTCGGCGAAGTTGTTGGCGAACAAGTCGTTCCTCACCAATACTTTCGTCACATCACCCGGCTTGCGGGCGGATATGATCCTCAGTCAGGGCTCGCTGCCGCAGCGCGGGCGCGGACCCTGTCAGCCCTTGAAGCCTTTGCACAACTTCTTGACCAGACAAAGCCGGTTTGTACCCGCGCAGTCGCCACCGAAGCCGTTCGTCGCGCGGTTAATGGCGAGCAGTTTGTTGCTGATGTGCTGGCGCATACCGGTATTTCTGTTGAAATTATCAACGGGGACGAGGAGGCGGCCTTGAGTTCGGCCGGGGTTCTTTCCGGCCTGCAACCGCCACCGCTAGAGGCACTGATTTTTGATATCGGCGGTGGCAGCACGGAACTTATTGTCATCAAAGACCGGCAACGTCTTTGGCAGAAGAGCTATCCTTTGGGCGTCGTCAGTCTCGCAGAAACGCCCAATCCTGAGTTGGTGATTGCAGAGATGCTGGCCGTTCTGGCTGACGATCTGCGCGTTGCCGGTTTTCATTCCCTCCTCGCCGGCGCAGATTGTGAACTGGTAGGGACGGCAGGGACAGTGACAACCCTGGCCGCCTTTGATCTCGCCATGACCGAGTATGACTGGCAACGGATTAATAACTATTTGTTATCCCGGTCCGCTCTGCTTTCCCTGTATCAGCGTCTCCTCCCTTTATCTGCAGCTGAACGTGAACTTCTTCCCGGTATAGAAAAGGGCCGTGGTGATTTGATTGTCCATGGCGCTGATATCGTCCTGGCTCTTATGCAATTATTGGACAAGGATGAGTTGCGGATCAGTGATTTCGGTTTGCTGGAAGGGACCCTTCTTTCCATGTGATGAAATGGATTTCTCCTTTAGCTAAACATGTTGAGTATCATCGTTCGGGCCGGTTCTCTTGATTGACAACCAGGCCCGTTCTTGATTAATATGCCGTTTCATTTTCAGCTCATTCATCGTTCTTTAATCACTGAAACCATTTTATAAGGAATCGCATGGACCGCGCCATTCTTTCCGGCAATGAAGCCATCGCCCGTGGGGCCTATGAAGCCGGTGTCAAAGTTGCTTCGGCCTACCCCGGCACCCCGAGCACCGAAATTCTCGAGAACGTCATCAACTACAGTGAGGTCGACGCATCCTGGGCGCCGAACGAAAAGGTTGCCCTCGAAGTTGCTATCGGTGCCTCTTTTGGCGGCGCTCGTGCTCTGGCGTGCATGAAGCACGTCGGCGTCAACGTCGCCGCCGATCCTCTCTTCACCCTGTCCTACACGGGAGTGCGCGGCGGGCTGGTGCTGGTGGTGGCTGATGATCCGGAGATGCACTCTTCGCAGAACGAGCAGGACAGCCGCAACTACGCTAAATTTGCGAAAATTCCGATGCTGGAGCCGGCTGATTCCGAGGAGTGCAAGGAATTTACCCGCCTTGCCTTTGAACTCTCTGAAAAATTTGACACTCCGGTGATGCTGCGCAGTGTCACTCGTATTTCTCATGGAAAGTCGATCGTGGCTCTGGGGGAGCGGGTTGATAATTTGCCGGCGCCGGCCCTGGTTAAAGATGCCGCAAAGCTGGTCATGCTCCCCGGCAATGCCCGGGTGCGTCACCCCAAGGTCGAAGAGCGCATTGTCAACCTTTCCCGCTGGGGTGTTACCGCCGCCATCAACCGCAGCGAGATCCGTTCCGCGGAGATCGGGGTGATCTGCTCCGGTGTCGTTTATCAATATGTGCGGGAAATCCTTCCGGAAGCCTCGATCCTCAAGCTCGGCATGGTTCATCCGCTGCCGCATGACCTGATTCGTGACTTTGCAGCCAAGGTCAAGACCTTGCTTGTGATCGAAGAGCTCGATCCCTTCATCGAAGAGCAGGTCAAGGCGATGGGACTTGACGTCACCGGCAAAGCGCTCTTTTCCCTTTGCGGCGAGCTCTCCCCCGGTCGCATCCGCAGTGCACTGGAGCAGGGTGGTCTGCTGCCGAAAAGCGTCTTAGCACCGCTAGCGGCTGAGAAGCTGCCGCCACGCCCGCCGAACATGTGCCCGGGGTGTTCGCACCGCGGGGTCTTTTATCTCCTTAATCGCCTTAATGCTTATGTCACCGGCGATATCGGCTGTTATACCCTCGGTTTTCTGCCGCCCTTGAACGCCATGGATACCTGCGTCTGTATGGGGGCGTCGATCAGTACCGCTTCCGGCATCGTTCGCGCCCTGCCGCCTGAAGAGCAACAGCGAGTCGTGGCGGTCATCGGTGATTCAACTTTTATGCATACCGGGGTGAATTCCTTGATGGAGATGGCCTGGAATCAATCGCCGGCCACGGTCTTGATCCTCGATAACAGTATCACCGCCATGACCGGTCGCCAGGAGACTCCGGCCTCCGGTTTTACCCTGAATGGTGATCCTGCACCGAAAGTCAATATTGCCGAGCTCTGCCGCACCCTCGGCATCAAGAACGTTGTCACCGTCGACCCCTATGATCTTGTCGCCACCCGCGCCGTGCTGGAGGCTGAAATGCAGCGTCCGGAGCCGTCGGTGATCATCACCAATCGTCCCTGCTGTCTGATTAAGGGGGAGTGTCGTTTCGAGAAGGGGAAGATCCTCACTGTCGATCAGAATAAGTGCACCGGCTGCAAAGCCTGTCTGCGGCTCGGCTGTCCGGCGATTGAGTGGCAACCCTCCAGCGATGGCAAGAAGGGGAAGACCTATATCGACCCGCTCCTTTGTACCGGCTGTACGGTTTGCCAGCAGCTCTGTAAATTCGACGCGATCAACTGACCTTGACGAGGAATTTAAACGATGAACGATAAAGTCACTAATATTCTGCTGGTCGGCGTCGGTGGACAGGGGACCCTGCTCGCTTCGGAGATCCTCTCCGAAACCTTCATGCTCGCCGGCTTTGACGTCAAGAAGAGCGAGATTCACGGCATGTCGCAACGCGGCGGCAGTGTTGTCTCACATGTCCGTTTCGGCCGCGAAGTCGCATCGCCGACGGTGCCGGAAGGGGAGGGGGATGTCCTCTTTGGCTTCGAACTCCTGGAAGCCTACCGCTATCTTCCCCTGCTCCATGCCGGGGCCAAGGTGGTGGTCAATGACTACCGCATTCCGCCCCCCTCGGTCCTCCTCGGCCAGGAGGTTTATCCCGACGACCTCGCCGACCGGATTCGCAGTCGTTTTCCCGATTTTCTCCTGGTCGATGGTCTCCATCTGGCGAGTGAGGCCGGCAATCCCAAGGCCGCCAACACTGTCCTTCTCGGGGCGGTTTCAAAGCGTCTGGCGATTGCTGAAGAGCACTGGCTGGCCGCGCTGCGCAAGATGGTCCCGGCCAAAGCTCTGGAGGTCAACATTCGCGCCTTTCAGATGGGCCGTGCCCTGTAAACGCAAGGAGAGAGAGCATGGCCAGCTACTTCAACGAAGAGTTCGAAACCCTGCCGCGCCCGGCATTGGAGGCGCTTCAGCTCAAGCGTCTGCAACAGGTCCTGCAACGGGTCTATCGCAATGTTCCCTTTTACGAAGAAAGTTTCGATAACGCCGGAATTTCTCCCGACGATATCAGGAGCCTGGCCGATCTGCGGCGGTTGCCCTTTACCACCAAGCAGGACATGCGAGATTCCTACCCCTACGGCCTCTTTGCGGCACCGATGGAAGAGATTGTCCGTATTCACGCGTCTTCCGGGACAACCGGCAAGCCGACCGTGGTCGGCTATACCAGTCGGGACATCAGCAACTGGAGCGACCTCATGGCCCGCTCTTTTGTCGCTGCCGGCGCCCATCGCGGCGACATCATCCACAATGCCTATGGTTATGGACTCTTCACCGGCGGACTCGGGGCGCATTACGGGGCCGAGCGCCTCGGAGCTTCGGTCATCCCCATCTCCGGCGGCAATACCAGGCGCCAGATCATGATCATGCAGGACTTTGGTTCCACGGTCCTGACCTGCACCCCGTCTTACTCCCTCTTCATGGCGGAGGAAGCAAGGACGGAAGGGATCGACTTCAAGAAACTGAAACTGCGCGTTGGTATCTTTGGCGCTGAGCCCTGGTCGGAAGCGATGCGCAAAGAGATCGAGGCCAAGCTGAATCTCGATGCCATCGATATCTATGGTCTCTCGGAGATCATGGGCCCTGGTGTCGCCATCGAATGTATTGAAGCCAAGAGCGGGCTGCATATCTGGGAAGATCACTTTATTCCGGAGATCATCGATCCCGACAGTGGTGAAGTCCTCCCCGAGGGGGCTCAGGGCGAGCTGGTGATCACGACGATTACCAAAGAAGGAATCCCCCTGATCCGTTACCGCACCCGCGATATTACCAGCCTGACTTATGCCCCGTGCATCTGCGGGCGGACACATGCCCGACTGACCCGCATGAGCGGCCGCAGCGACGATATGCTGATCATTCGCGGTGTCAATGTCTTCCCCTCACAGATCGAATCGATCCTGGTGCGTGTCGAAGGGGTGGAGCCGCACTACCTCCTGATTGTCGATCGTGAAGAGAATCTTGACACCCTGGAAGTGCAGGTTGAGGTCGGCGAAGAGCTCTTCTCCGATGAAATCAAGGTGCTGCAGTCCCTGGCCAAGCGGATCGAGAAGGAGATCAAGGAGAATCTCGGTGTCACCAGCCGGGTTAAATTGGTGGAGCCGAAAACGATTCAGCGCAGCGAAGGAAAAGCCAAGCGGGTCATTGATAATCGTAAATGGTAAGGGCAGGTTTTTCGGGAGGTTAGGCCATGAAAGTTGAACAGATTTCGATCTTTATTGAAAACAAATCAGGACGCCTCGCCGAGGTGACGCGGACGATCGGTGAAGCGGGTGTCAATATCCGTGCTCTCTCTTTAGCCGATACTTCCGATTTTGGCATCCTGCGTTTGATTGTTGATCAACCGGCAGTTGCCAAGAGCATTCTGCGTGAACGTGGTTTTACCGTCAGTATGACTGATGTCGTGGCGGTGGAAGTGCCGGATCAGCCTCTAGGTCTCTTTAACTTGCTGAACATTCTCGATAACTGCGGCGTGAACGTTGAGTATATGTATGCTTTTGTCGAGCGTTGCAGCGGCAGTGCGGTGATGATCTTCCGTTTTGACAATACCGATGAAGCCATCCGCTGCCTGCATGATCAAGGGGTGACAATTTTGACTGGCGAACGCGTTTACAGCGTTTAATAGCTTTAAAATCCACCAACAACCGTCAACAGGACAGGAGAAAAACTATGGGTAAATTCAAGGTGTTTCTAGTATGTATCGGACTCCTTTTGACCTCCGCCGCTGCTCAGGCGGCGGCACCGATCAAAATCGGTGCCCTCTTTGCCGTCTCCGGTCCGGCTGCCTTTCTTGGCGAACCGGAGAAGAACACTCTTGAGATGCTGGTGAAGGAGATCAACGCCAAGGGCGGGGTCAAGGGCTCCCTCCTCGAAGTGGTGATCTACGATACCGGCGGGGACGCAACCAAGGCTGTCCAGCTTGCCAATCGCCTGATCAAGGATGACAAGGTCGTGGCGATTGTCGGACCGAGTACCACCGGTGAGACCATGGCCGTGAAACCGGTGACGGAGAAAGAGAAGATTCCGCTGATTTCCTGTGCCGCCGGCATCAAGATCACTGATCCGGCTAACCCCTGGACCTTCAAGACTCCGGCGAACGATCAGATTGCCGGAGAGAAAATTCTCAATCATGCCGAAAAACTCGGACAGAAGAAGTTGGCACTGCTGACCGTCTCTGACGGTTTCGGCTCTTCCGGACGTGAGCAGCTCAAGATTCTGGCGGCAAAAAAGGGTTTCACCATCGTCGCCGATGAGACCTACGGCCCGAAAGATACCGACATGACCGCACAGTTGACCAAGATTCGCGGAGCCGGCGCTGATGCGATCATCTGCTGGGGGACCAATCCCGGCCCGGCAGTCGTCACCCGCAATGTCAAGCAGCTCGGCATGACCACTCCCCTCTACATGAGCCATGGCGTCGCTTCCAAGAAATACATCGAACTGGCCGGTCCTGAAGCCGCCGAGGGGGTCATGCTCCCCGCCGGCAAGTTGGCGATCTTTGATAAACTCAAGGCAACTGATCCCCAGGCCAAACTCCTGGCGGAATACGATGCCGCCTATCGTAAAGCCTTCGGCGTTGAGTCCTCGACTTTTGGTGGTTATGCGTATGACGGTCTGTTACTGATTACCGAAGCGATCAAGAAGAATGGCGCCACTCCCGAGCAGATTCGCAGCGGAATCGAGCAAAGCAGCAATCTTGTCGGCATCTCCGGTGTTTTCAATATGTCCGCGACCGACCACAATGGCCTCGATCTCTCGGCTTTCGAGATGGTGAAGATTGTTAAAGGCGACTGGGCACTTGCCCAATAATCAGCAAGGAGCGAGATGATGAAACGGACCGCGCAATTATTGACATTTTTTGCAGTAATGCTCCTGACTGCTGTGGCCTTTGCCGCTGAGCCGCTGAAGATCGGCGCCCTCTTTTCGGTAACCGGTCCACCCTCCTTTCTCGGGGAGCCGGAGCGCAACACGGCGCAGATGGTGGTCGATGAAATTAACAAAAGTGGCGGGATCAAGGGGCGCAAGCTCGAACTCGTGACTTACGATACGGCTGGCGACGCCACCAAGGCGGTGCAGCTTGCCAACAAGCTCATCAAGGATGACAACGTCGTCGCGATCATCGGCCCGAGTACCACCGGTGAAACGATGGCGGTCATTCCGGTCGTTGAAAAGGAAAAGGTTCCCTTGATCTCCTGTGCTGCCGGTAGCAAGATTACCGATCCGGTCAAACCCTGGGTCTTCAAGACCGCCCAGAACGACGGTCTCGCCGTCATTAAAATTTTTGAAAACCTGCAAAAGAACAAAATCAATAAAGTCGCGATCCTTACGGTCTCTGACGGTTTTGGTGCTTCCGGCCGTGAACAGCTGAAAAACCATGCCGCCGGCTACGGTATTTCCCTGGTGGTCGATGATACCTACGGTCCTAAAGATACGGATATGACCGCCCAGCTCACCAAGATTCGCGGCAGTGAAGCCCAGGCGATCATCTGCTGGGGGACCAATCCCGGTCCGGCCGTTATCGCCAAGAATGTCAAGCAGTTGGGGATTAAACTTCCCCTTTATATGAGCCACGGTGTCTCTTCTAAAAAGTTCATCGAACTTGCTGGCGATGCGGCCGAAGGAATTATCCTCCCCTCCGGTAAAGTCATTGTTGCTGAGCAGTTGCCGGCCAGCGATCCGCAAAAGAGCTCCCTGGTCGGTTATGTGCAGAGTTATCAGAAAATCTACGGCGTTGCCGGGGATCATTTCGGTGGGCACGCCTGGGATGCCATTAATCTGGTCAGGCGCGCCATCGAAGCCGGGGCGACCACCCGGGAAACGATTCGCGAGCAGATTGAGAAGAGCAGCAACTTCGCCGGCATCGGCGGCGTCTTCAACTTCTCGGCCCAGGATCATGCCGGCCTCAGCAAGGATGCTTTTGTCCTGGTGCGGATCAAGGGTGGCGATTGGCAGGCTCTTGACTAATTACTACGACACCGCTACACCCTCGTAATTGAACTCACAGTTTATTCCGCAAGCAGCAACCGGCAGCGCAGGCGCATACTTTGCCTCCGCTGCCGGTTTTTACAGGAACGGCATGAATTTAACCGATCAATTGACGCAATATATCCTTTCCGGTTTATCCACCGGCGCCATCTATGCCCTGATTGGCCTCGGTTTTGCCATTATTTATAACTCCACCGGCATCATCAATTTTGCCCAGGGGGAGTTTGTTATGTTCGGTGGCATGCTGGGGGTCTACTTCTTTCATAAACAGGGGTTGGCACTACCGATCGCTTTTCTCCTCGCGGTCGTGGTCACAGCTCTGTGTGGTGTTCTTTTTGAGCGCTTTGCCATTCGTCCCTTACGACGACCGACGCCGATGAATATGGTCATTATCACCATTGGCGGCAGTATCTTCCTGCGCGGCGTGGCGATGATCGCCTGGGGGAAAGATACCCACGTCCTGCCGACCTTCTCCGGTGACGATCCGATCTCCTTTGTCGGTGCAACCCTCCTGCCGCAGCATCTGTGGATCTTTGCTATCACAATTTTGCTGATTATCGGCACCAAGCTCTTCTTTTCCCACACCATCAGTGGCAAAGCGATGTCAGCCTGTGCGGTCAACCGCCGCGCCGCCGGACTGGTCGGTATCGATGTGCGGCGGATGATCATGTTCTCCTTTATCCTCTCTTCCGCCATTGGCGCCATGGCCGGGATTATCATCGCCCCTTTGACCATGACCTCTTACGATGTCGGGGTTATGCTCGGTCTCAAAGGATTCTGTGCGGCGATCATCGGCGGCATGAGCAGCGGTCTCCCCACCGTCATAGGCGGCCTCCTGCTCGGCGTCCTCGAATCCCTCGGGGCCGGTTTCTCTTCGGGCTATAAAGATGCGGTCGCCTTTGTCATCCTCCTCTTGATCCTCTTCTTCCGACCACAAGGCCTTTTCAGCCGCGGTTCAAGTGAAAGGGTCTAGCAGCGCTATGCAACGGGAACTGTTAAAATTTGCCCTCTTCGCTGCCTTGGTCCTGGTCGCTGCCCCCCTCTACTTTCAGGGTGGTTACATCCTCAATGTCCTGGTCTTTGTCGGCATCAATACCATGCTTGCCATCGGTTTAAATCTGCTGCTCGGCTTTGCCGGGCAGATCTCTCTCGGTCAGGCCGCCTTTTACGGCCTCGGTGCTTATGTCTCGGCGATCCTGACGACGACGCACGGTTTTAACCCCTGGCTGGCGATGATTTTTGCCGCTTTGGCGATCGGCGCCCTTGCTTTTGTCATCGGCTTTCCGATCCTCAAGCTCAAGGGGCATTACCTGGCGATGGCGACCCTCGGTTTCGGCATCATTGTTTATATCGTCATCAACGAATATGTCGATCTCACCGGCGGCCCCTCCGGCTTTCCCGGTATCCCCAATCTGAGCGTCGGCAGCTTCAGCTTCGACAGCGATATGAAGAACTATTATCTGGTCTGGGGGGCGACCCTCGGCGTTATGCTTTTGGCGATCAACCTTGCCCGTTCACGCATCGGCCGTGCCTTGCGGGCAATTCACGATTCCGAAGTTGCGGCCCAGGTCCTCGGTATTAATGCCCGTCTCCTCAAAGTGCAGATCTTTGCCTGCTCGGCGATGATCTCCTCCCTCGCCGGCAGCCTTTACGCCCACTACATCACCTTCGTTTCTCCCAGTACCTTCGGCTTTCATTTCTCGGTTGAACTCCTGACCATGGTGGTAATCGGCGGTCTGGGGAGCATCTACGGCTCCTTCCTCGGTGCCACCCTGATTACCCTTTTGCCGGAAATCCTCCGTACCTTTCATGATTACGACATCGTTTTCTATGGTGCTCTGCTGATGATCATGACCATCTTCCTCCCCGGCGGTCTGATTCAGGGCGGGACTCTGGCCTGGAATTATCTCCGCAAGTCCTGGAACGGGAAGGGGGGCGCGGATGCTTGAAGTCAAGGAGATCACCTGTGTCTTTGGCGGACTGATCGCGCTCGACAAGGTCAGCTTTACCATTCGTCAGGGGGAGATTACCGGCGTTATCGGCCCGAACGGCGCCGGCAAGACCACTCTCTTTAATATCGTCAGCGGCATCTACAGTCGCACCGCCGGCCAGATCCTGTTTAACGGTCGCGACATCAGCGGCCTGCCCCCCGATCAACTCGCCCGCCTCGGACTGGTCCGTACCTTCCAGAATATCGAACTCTTCGGGCAGATGACCGTTCTTGAGAACGTCATGGTCGGCCTGCATACCAAGAGCCGTTGCGGCATCCTTGCCTGTGCTCTCAAGCTTCCCTGGCATCTGGCTGAGGAGAAGCGAATTCGCGCCCGCGCCCTTGAACTCCTCGACTATGTCGGCATTGCCGATCTTGCCGAGCAGTCCGCTGCCAGCCTCCCTTTCGGCAAAGGGCGTCTCCTCGAAATTGCCCGCGCCCTGGCGCTCGAACCGCAGATAATGTTGATGGATGAGCCGGCCGCCGGTCTTAACAGTCGTGAAACCTGGGAACTCGGCGATTTGATCCGCAAGATCCGCAGCAGCGGCGTTACTGTCGTTCTGGTTGAGCATGACATGGAACTGGTCATGGATGTCTGCGACGCCATCGTCGTCCTCAATCTCGGCCAGAAGCTCGCCGAGGGGACACCGCGACAGATTCAGGACAATAGCGCGGTGATCGCCGCTTATCTTGGGGAAGGGTAGGGCCGATGGAATTTCTCAAAATCAAGAATATCAATACCTATTACAACGCCGTCCACGCCCTGAAGAATGTCTCCCTGCATCTCGATCGCGGTGAGATCGTCACCCTCATCGGTGCCAATGGCGCTGGCAAGACGACGCTGCTCAATACCCTCTCGGCGGTCACTCCCGCCCGATCCGGGGAGATCCTTTACGACCAGCAGCGGATCGAAGGGTGTGAGCCGGAGCGGATCGTCGAACTCGGCATCTCGCAGGTCCCGGAAGGGCGGCAGGTCTTCAAACCGCTGACGGTGGAGGATAATCTCGAACTCGGCGCTTATCTCCGGTTCCGGCGGCGCGAGTCACGTAAAGTCATTCGGGCGGATCTGGAGGAGATGTACATCCTCTTTCCGCGCCTGCGTGAACGCCGCAAACAGCTTGCCGGCACCCTCTCCGGCGGCGAACAGCAGATGCTCGCCATCGGCCGGGCATTGATGGCCAAACCGAAAGTTCTCCTCCTTGACGAACCCTCCATGGGGCTCGCCCCCTTGGTCGTGCAGGAGATCTTCGGCGTCATTGCCGCCCTGTGCCGTGACAAGGGGACGAGCATCCTCCTCGTTGAGCAGAATGCCAAAGCTGCCTTGAAACTGGCCGACCGGGGCTATGTTTTGGAGACCGGCAAGGTCATCCTGTCTGGAGTTGCGTCTGAACTTCTCGATAATCCGGAAGTGCAGCGGGCTTATCTTGGTAAAGAGAAGAAAGAGATCTGGGAGAAGTGAGGTCTGCTATGAATATCTGGGATCGTCAACACGAATGTATGCCGCGGGAAGAACTTGAACAGTTGCAGCTTGAGCGTCTGCAGGCGACCCTCAATCGCGTCTACAAGAATGTTTCCTGTTACCGTAATAAGTTCAATGCCGCCGGCATTATTCCCGAGGATATTCAATCCCTCGCCGATCTGAGCCGCCTCCCCTTTACCGAGAAGGAGGATCTGCGTCTTAACTATCCTTACGGCATGTTTGCCGTGCCGCTGCGGGAAGTGGTGCGCATTCATTCTTCGAGCGGCACCACCGGCAAACCGACCGTCGTCGGCTATACCCGCCACGATCTTGATACCTGGTCGAATCTGGTGGCCCGCTTCATGACCGCCGCCGGAGTGACGCACGATGACGTCGTGCAGATCGCTTTTGGTTACGGACTCTTTACCGGCGCCTTCGGCCTCCATTACGGCACCGAAACGATCGGCGCTTCGGTCATCCCCATGTCCGGCGGCAATACCGACAAGCAGATCATGATCATGCAGGATTACAAGACCAGCGTCCTCGTCTGCACCCCCTCCTATGCCCTGACTATCGCTGATCGCATGGAGAAGCTCGGGGTCAAGCCGCAGGATTTGAGTCTGCGCGTCGGCCTCTTTGGCGGCGAGCCGTGGAGCGAAGAGATGCGGCGGCAGATCGAAGAGCGTCTGCATATTGTTGCCACTGACAATTACGGCCTCTCCGAAGTCATGGGGCCGGGGATTGCCGGCGATTGCCTGCAGAAATGCGGCATGCACATCTTCGAAGATCACTTTATCGCCGAGATTATCGATCCCCAGACCTGTGAAGTCCTTCCGCCCGGCAGTGTCGGCGAACTGGTCTTGACCTCTTTGACCAAAGAGGCCTTCCCGATGATCCGTTACCGCACCCGCGATATCACCCGCCTCGACTATGCTCCCTGCGCCTGCGGACGGACTCTGGTGCGGATGCAGAAGACCATGGGGCGCAGCGACGATATGTTAATTATCAAAGGGGTCAACGTCTTCCCCACCCAGATCGAAGAGATCCTTTTTCAGGTCGAGGGGTGTGAACCCCATTATCAGTTGGTGATTGAGCGGATCGATAATGTCGATCGCCTCGAAGTTCAGGTCGAAGTCAATGAGTCGATCTTCTTTGATGAAATGAAGCGGCAGCGGGAATTTGTCCTGGCCGCAGAAAAACGTCTTGCCAATGCCCTCGGTATCGGTGTCAAAGTCAAGCTGGTGGAACCGAGCAGTATTCTCCGCAGCGAAGGCAAGGCGCAACGTGTCATCGATCGGCGAATAATGTAAATTAATGCCTTGACAACGGCGGCTGATTTGCCGATAATCCGCCTCGTTCATCGTCGGGGCGTAGCGCAGCCTGGTAGCGCACCAGCATGGGGTGCTGGGGGTCGGAAGTTCGAATCTTCTCGCCCCGACCATAACAAACAAGTACTTAGGCCATCTCGAAAGAGGTGGCCTATTTGCGTTGGGGTGCATATGCTATTTCAGTGACTATGCAGATCTATGAGATTAAGCTGGTCAGGATGAAAATGATTTAGTATATTTTGCTTTTACAATTCGAATGTTTTTATCATCTACCCATGGGAGGGCACCTTGACCCCGGCACCGGAAGCTGAAGCGCGCATTCAGATCGATACCCTCCTGACCGCCGCCGGCTGGTCGGTGCAGGATGCCAGTGCCGCGCACATCCATGCGGCGCGGGGGGTGGCGATCCGCGAGTTCCCGCTCCCCGGCTTCGGTTTCGCCGACTACCTCCTCTACATCGACGGCAAGGCCGCCGGAGTGATCGAGGCGAAGAAGGTCGGCAGCACCCTGACCGGCGTCGAAGTTCAATCCGCCAAGTACACGCAAGGCCTCCCTTCCGGTCTGCCGCGCTGGCACAATCCACTCCCTTTCTGCTACGAATCAACGGGTGTTGAAACCCGCTTCACCAACGGCCTCGATCCCGAGCCGCGCTCCCGCAACGTCTTTGCCTTCCATCGCCCTGAGAATCTCGCCAAGTGGCTCGATGCTTCCCTGATCTCCGACGGCCTTCCTGCCGATTTTGGCGGCGCTTCAATGGCAGCCGAGCCTCCGCAGACCTTCCTCGCCCGCCTGCAGTCGATGCCGGAGCTGAAAACTGACGGCCTTTGGCCGGCGCAGATCGTCGCCATCCGCAGCCTCGAAGGCTCCCTCAAGCAGAACAAGCCGCGCGCCCTGATCCAGATGGCGACCGGCAGCGGCAAGACCTTCACCGCTATCAGCTTCATCTACCGGCTGATCAAATTCGCCGGGGCGCGCCGGGTCCTCTTTCTCGTCGATCGCGGCAACCTCGGCCAGCAGACATTGAAGGAGTTCCAGCAGTACGTCTCCCCCTACAACAACTTTAAGTTCAGCGAAGAGTACATTGTCCAGAATCTCTCCAGTAACCACATGGATCGCACGGCGCGGGTCTGCATCTGCACCATCCAGCGCCTCTACTCGATGCTCAAAGGGCGGGAGCTGCCGGAGGAATTGGACGAGGAGTCGGCCGCCGAACTCGGCAGCCTCTTCAAGGACCCGGAGCCGATTGCCTACAATCCCGATTTCCCCATCGAGGATTTCGATATCATCGTCACCGACGAGTGCCACCGCTCGATCTACAACCTCTGGCGCCAGGTCCTCGAATACTTCGACGCCTATCTCATCGGCCTCACCGCCACCCCGAGCAAGCAGACCTTCGGTTTCTTTCATAAAAATCTGGTCATGGAGTACGGCCACCCGCAGGCGGTCGCCGACGGGGTCAACGTCAACTACGATGTCTACCGCATCCGCACGCAGATCGGCGAGACCGGCGGCAAGGTCGAGGCCGGCTACTATGTCGACAAGCGCGACCGCGAGACCCGCGCCGTGCGCTGGGAGCAGCTTGACGACGACTTCGCGTACGACGCCACCCAGCTCGACCGCGACGTGGTCAGCGTCGACCAGATCCGCACCGTGGTCCGCGCCTTTCGCGACAAGCTCTTTACTGAGATCTTCCCCGGCCGCACCTGGGTGCCGAAGACGCTGATCTTCGCCAAGGACGATTCCCACGCCGAGGATATCGTCAAGATCGTCCGCGAAGAGTTCGGCAAGGGGAACGACTTCGCCCAGAAGATCACCTACCGCACCAGTGGCGAGAAGCCGAAAGACCTCATCGCCGCCTTTCGCACCAGCCCGATGCCACGCATCGCCGTTACCGTCGACATGATCGCCACCGGCACCGACATCAAGGCGGTGGAGTGCGTCTTCTTCATGCGCATGGTCAAGTCGCGCGCCTACTTCGAGCAGATGAAGGGGCGCGGGGTGCGCATCATCAACGACAACGACCTGCAGGCGGTCACCCCCGACGCCAAGGGGAAGGATCACTTTGTCATCGTCGATGCCGTCGGCGTCTGCGAGCAGGACCAGACCGATTCTCTCCCCCTGGAGCGCAAGAAGAGTGTCGGTTTCGAAAAACTGCTGCAGGCGGTCGCCTTCGGCAACTGCGAGATCGACGTCATCTCCTCGGTGGCGGCGCGGCTAGCGCGGTTGGAGAAGAAGCTGACCCCGCAGGAGCAGAAGCAGGTGATGGCGCTGACCGACGGCAAGAGCCTGAAGGCGCTCACCGGGGATCTCGTCGCCGCCCTGGAGCCGGATGCGCACATCGCCGCCGCGCAACAGGCCTCCGGCCAGCAGGAACCGGACGCCAAACAGATTCGCCAGGCCGCGGCGCAGATTCTCGGTGCGGCGGCGCGCCCCTTGTGCAACCCGGATTTGCGTGAGCTGCTCTTTGCTATCAAGCAGAAGAACGAGCAGATCATCGACACCGTCAGCCTCGATACGGTCCTCTTCTCCGGTTTCACCGAGGAGAAGGCCAAGGGGGTGGTTGAGTCCTTCGAGCAGTTTATCCTTGAGAACAAGGATGAGATCACCGCACTGCAGGTGCTCTACTCCAAGCCGTATAAACAGCGCTTGAAGTTCGAGGATGTGCGCGAGCTGGCTGAGAAGCTGGTCGCCCAGGTCGAGCAGCTGCGTATCTACTCGACCCATCCGCAAGGGTGGGAGAAGCGGGTGCCGGACGAGCTGTGGGCAGCGTATCAGAAGCTGGAGGCGGGCAAGGTGCGCGGGGCAGCGGCCAATCACATCTTGACCGATCTGGTCTCGCTGGTGCGCTTTGCCATGCATCAGGAGAACGAGCTGGTGCCCTTTCCCGAGAAGGTGCAGGTCAACTTCCGCGCCTGGGTCGAGCAGCAGCAGGTCAGCGGGCGGCGCTTTACCTCCGAACAGCGCAAGTGGCTGGAGATGATTCGCGATCATATTGCGGCGAATCTGCAGATCGAGACGGAGGATTTCGATTATGCGCCCTTTGCGCAGGAGGGTGGGATTGGCAGGGTTTGGCAGCTGTTTGGGGATGATTTGAACGTGATTCTTGATGAATTGAACGAAACATTGGCCGCGTAACGTAGGGGCACGGCGTGCCGTGCCCGATTGCAATTGTCGGTTGATTCAGGGCACGGCACGCCGTGCCCCTACGGAGGGGGAACATGACGTTTAATCCGAATTTTCATCGCCGGCGTTCCATCCGCCTTAATGATTACGATTACACCCGCGCCGGCGCGTATTTCGTGACGATTTGTGCGTTCGAACGGGAATGTCTGTTTGGCGAGGTCGTGGACGGGGTGATGCGGTTGAACGTACATGGGAAAATCGCTCAGGAAGAATGGTTGTTGACCGCCGAATTGCGGGATTACGTGGTGTTGGACGAATACATCGTGATGCCGAATCATTTTCATGCGGTATTGATGATCGATGATTGTAGGGGCACGGCGTGCCGTGCCCTTGATGATGACGTCGCGGTGGAACAGGGCACGGCACGCCGTGCCCTTACGGTGGAATTTTTCGGTCAACCCGTCGCCGGTTCGTTGGCGACCATGATCCGGTCATTCAAATCCGCCGTTAGCAAACGCATCAATATTCTGCACAACAATCCCGGCGCGCCGGTCTGGCAGCGTAATTATTACGAACGGGTCATCCGCAACGAACGTGAATTGGACGGTATCCGGCAATACATTGCCGATAATCCGGCCAAATGGATCGAAGACGAAAACCACCCGACACGATAAAAACCATCATTGTAGGGGCACGGCGTGCCGTGCCCGGTTTTTCCGGGTTGATTGATCGGTATTATCAGGGCACAAAATCTGGGCACGGCACGCCGTGCCCATACGAAATCGTTGGTGGAATGAGGCGTTGAAGGCGTGAGCGAAGAAGAAAAAATAGTTTTTGAACCAGACATTCCAAAGGTGCCAACTGGCTGGGACGTAGCGTCTTTCTTGGAAGTGGTGTCGGTCGCGTCTGACGCAGGTAGGCGGTTAAAGCAGCGCGATTATCTGGAACAGGGCAAAATCCCCGTTATTGACCAAGGCCAGGATTTCATTGGTGGCTATACCAACGATGATGACTTGGCGTTTGTCGGGGAACTACCTGTTGTTCTTTTTGGTGACCATACACGTGCAATTAAATTTGTAGATAAACGTTTTGCGGTAGGTGCCGAAGGCATCAAAATACTAAAATCGGCAAATTGCTACGACTCAAAATTTTTCTATTATCTTCTGACATCTCTACAAATCCCAAGCCGTGGATACAGCAGACATTTTCAGTTTTTGAGGAAATTTAGTCTGCCAATTGCGCCTATGGCGCAACAAACCCGCATCGTCGCGGAGATCGAAAAACAATTCTCTCGCCTCGACGAAGCTGTTTCCAACCTCAAGCGCGTCAAGGCCAACCTCAAGCGCTACAAAGCCGCCGTCCTCAAGGCCGCCGTCGAAGGCAAGATCACCGAAGAATGGCGTAAGCAACATCCTGATGTTGAACCTGCCGACAAACTGCTGGAGCGGATTCTGTCCGAGAGGCGCAAGGTGGTGGGGAAGTTCAAAGAATCCGTTGAGCTGGATACGATCAATCTTTCGGAATTGCCGACAGGGTGGGTGTGGGCGAGATATGGGCAAGTAGGACGTCTGAATCTCGGTAGACAGCGTGCCCCCAAGTACCACACGGGCGCGAACATGCGAAAATATCTAAGGGTTCAAAATGTATTCGAGGATCGGATTGATCTCAGCGACGTGATGGAAATGGATTTTCCTCCGGACGATTTTGAAAAGTACGAGCTTAAAACTGGCGACTTACTTCTCAATGAAGGACAAAGCCCTGAGTTGTTAGGACGTCCAGCGATTTATCGCGGAGAGTTGCCAGGTGCTTGTTTTACAAATACATTAATTCGATTCAGGGCCGTTGAAGGTGTTAGTGTTGAGTTCGCACTTATTGTTAGTCGCCATAATATGCGTGCTGGAAGATTTGTCGATGAAGGTACGATTACAACGAATATTGCACATTTAAGTCTTGGTAGGCTTTCGACCGTTGAGTTCCCTCTTCCGCCATATACAGAACAACTTCGAATCGTTGCCGAAGTAGAACGATGCCTCACAATCGTTGCTAATGCCGAAGCCCAGGTCGACGCCAACCTCCGCCGCGCCGACCGCCTGCGCCAATCGATCCTCAAACAAGCCTTCTCCGGCCAACTTGTTCACCAGGATCCCAACGACGAACCGGCCAGCGTGCTGCTGGAGCGGATACGGACGAATGCAAATGTAGGGGCACGGCATGCCGTGCCCTTGTCTCAATCCGAACGTTCAAAGCGGGCACGGCACGCCGTGCCCCTGCGAGAAACCGCACCGGCACCTGCAGTCAGCGACAATTTCACCTGCCTCGACGACATCACCGCCGCTCTTTTCGCCGCCATGCACTCCGGCCGCGATTATGCCCGCCCCGACTTGGCCGATCCTCTGGGTCTCTCCACCGGCCAGTGGAATGCGGCGATTCAGGAACTGAAGCGGCAAGGGAAGGTGCGGCAGACGGGGGAGAAGCGCGGTGCGCGGTATCAAGTCGTGTAAGATCGGAATGCATCTGTTATCCGGAATTTCCGTATAACTTTCTCTGTTGTTGCATTTTTTGCACGAACTGGAACTACCGATAAATTCACGGTAGTTCAGTAATGACGTAACAGTCAAAGGAACGTTGTAATATGGACTCCGAGAAAGGCGATATCGTCATTTATCAGGCAGAAACCGGCGCAACAGCGCTCGAGGTTCATCTTGATCACGATACTGTTTGGCTGACTCAAAAGCAATTGGCCGATCTTTTTGACGTCAAGGTCCCCGCGATTTCCAAGCATGTGCGTAACATTGTCGTTTCCGGAGAACTTGCTGCCGAGGCAACTGTTTCCAAAATGGAAAGAGTTCGTCGCGAAGGCGAGCGCTCGGTGAGCAGAACCGAAGTTGCGTACAATCTGGACATGATCATTTCGATCGGTTATCGGGTGAATTCTGACAAAGCGACCCGGTTTCGCATCTGGGCAACCCAGGTTCTTAAAGATCATCTGGTCAAGGGCTACACCATCCATGAGCAGCGACTGCACGATGAAACCGCCAAACTCCACGATCTGCGCCAGACTGTCGATCTCCTCGCCCGTACCCTGATGACGCAGGAGCTGGTCACCGAGACCGGCAAGGATGTGCTGCGGGTGATCAACGATTACGCCTACGCCCTCGCCACCCTCGACCGTTACGATCACGGCACCCTGAGTATCGAGGGGACGACCGGCCAGACGCTGCGCGTCATCGACTACGCAGAGGGAATCTCTCTGGTCAAGGCGATGAAGGGGGAGTTCGACGGGCTCTTTGGCATCGAGAAGGATCAGGGATTCAAGAGTGCCCTCGGCACCATCTACCAGACCTTCGACGGTAAAGAACTTTACCCCAGCGTCGAGGAGAAGGGGGCCAACCTCCTTTACTTCGTCGTCAAGAACCACGCTTTCAGCGACGGCAACAAGCGCATCGCCGCTGCCCTCTTTATCTACTTTCTCGCCGGCAACGCCATCCTCTATCGACCTGACGGCTCCAAGCGCCTCGCCGACAATGCCCTGGTGGCGCTGACGCTCCTCATCGCCGAGAGCCGTCCCGACGAGAAAGAGACCATCGTTAAAGTCATTGTCAATCTCATCAACCGGAGCAACGATTAAACATGACCCCCGCCGCAATTGTCAGCAAACTTTGGAACTTCTGCAACGTCCTGCGCGACGACGGCATGAGCTACGGCGACTACGTCGAACAGCTCACCTATCTCCTCTTCCTCAAGATGGCCGATGAGCGCACCAAAGCGCCCTACAACCATCCCAGCACCGTCCCGCTGAAATGGGCCTGGCCGACGCTGGTGAAGAAGGACGGCGATGAGCTCTTCGACCACTACCGCCACACCCTGGAAAACCTCGGCAACGAGAAGGGCCTGCTCGGGCTGATCTTCAATAAGTCGCAGAACAAGTTTCAGGACCCGGCCAAGCTACGCCGTCTGATCGTCGATCTCATCGACAAGGAGAACTGGTCGGTGATGAGCGCCGATGTCAAGGGGGACGCCTACGAAGGGCTGCTGGAGAAGAATGCCCAGGACACCAAGAGCGGTGCCGGGCAGTACTTTACCCCACGGCCGCTGATCCAGGCGATCGTCGACGTCATTGCCCCGAAGCCGGGGGAGACAATCTGCGACCCGGCCTGCGGCACTGGCGGCTTTCTCCTTGCCGCCCACGATGCCATCGTTGCCGGTCATCCGCACATGACCAAGGACGAGCTCAAGAATCTCAAAGAAGGGACCTTTAAGGGTTGGGAGCTGGTGCAGAGCACGGCGCGCCTGTGCGCCATGAACCTGATGCTGCACGGCATCGGCGGACTCGATACCGACCTGCCGCTGCTGGTATCCGATTCGCTCGCCGCCGATCCGGGGACGAGGTTCGACATCATCCTCACCAATCCCCCCTTCGGCAAGAAGAGCAGCACCACCATCGTCGCCGAAGACGGCAAGATCAACCGCGAGACCGAGACCATCGAGCGCGACGACTTCTGGGCCACCACCTCGAACAAGCAGCTCAACTTCATGCAGCACGTAAAGACTTTGCTCAAGCAGCACGGCCGCGCCGCCGTGGTCGTCCCCGACAACGTGCTCTTCGAAGGCGGGGCAGGAGAGACCATCCGCCGCAAGCTGCTGCATGAGTGCGACGTCCACACCCTGCTGCGCCTGCCGACTGGCCTCTTCTATGCCCAAGGAGTAAAGGCGAACGTCCTCTTCTTCACCCGCAAACCGGCCAGCGAGACGCCGTGGACGCGCAAGCTGTGGATCTACGACCTGCGCACCAACCAGCATTACACCCTCAAGACCAATCCGCTGCAGCGCAAAGACCTCGACGAGTTCGTCCAGCTCTGCACCGCGCCGACTCGCACCGCCACCTGGAGCGCCGAGACCCCCGACGGCCGCTGGCGCTGTTACGACTACGCCGATCTCGTCGTCCGCGATAAAGCCAGTCTCGATCTCTTCTGGCTCAAGGACGATTCGCTGGAAGATTCGGACAACCTGCCGGCACCGGGCATCCTGGCGCTGGAGATCGTTGAGGATCTCCAGGCGGCGCTGGAGCAGTTCCGGCTGATTGCCGAAGATTTGGGGGAAGAGGTGGAGGAGGTCTGAATGTTTGAGATGCAGTACAACGAAGAGATGGAGCAGGAGGTTCTGAGGCTTGAAGCCCTCAAACGGGCGAACGATGCCGGTCACCCGGAATGGTTGAATGCTTGTGCTGTCTGTCACTGTCAGTTAATCGGCATCAACAGCAACCGTTGCGAACAGTGTCGCTAAGGGAGTACTGACGTCCATGCCGAAATCGCCGCAATTCCCGATCAGGATCTTCTATGATGGGTCATGCTCTGTCTGCGCCAGGGAGATCCGTCATTATTTGCAGCGGCAGCATGGCGGTAAACTCCTGGGCGTGGATATTAGCGCTCACGATTTCGACCCAGAGCCTTATCGCATCCCCCTGGATGTTTTTATGTATGAGCTGCACGTTATTGACCAGAAGGGGGAGACATATAAAGGAGTCGAGGCCTTCTGGGCTATCTGGCAGGCGTTTCCAGCTCGCACAGTCTATGGTTTGATGGGGACGATCATCACCCTGCCGGTCGTGAACCCTATTGCACGTCTTGTGTATAAGGGCTTCGCGGCAATCCGTCCCTTTTTGCCGAAAAGACACAACTGTGACAGCGGAACCTGCAAGATCGGTAAACATTGAGAAAAGAGGGACACAAAAGGGGAAAGACTTTCTTTGGAACTGGCTTGGAAAAGTAGCCTGCCCCCTTTAACGTCCCCGATCTTGCCATCCAAATCGTCGTGACAATCGGCCACTACAGGAGATCCTCCATGGATTTCAACACCCTCCGCACGTACCTGCTGAGCAAGCCGGGCGCCGTCGAAGACTTCCCCTTTGACACTGTCACCCTGGTGGTCAAGGTCGGTGGCAAGATGTTCGCCTTGGTCGGGATCGATGAAGAGCCGCTGCGCCTCAACCTCAAAGCGCTGCCGGAACAGGCCGAAGTGCTGCGCGAACTATATCCGGCCGTTATTCCCGGCTACCATATGAACAAGCGTCACTGGAATACCGTCATCCTCGATGGCTCCCTGCCGGACGAGGAGGTGCAGGGGATGATAGACGAATCGTACCGGCTGGTGGTGCAAGGGCTTCCGCGGGCGCGCCGTCCGGCTGTTCCTGGTTCTCGATAGGGGTAATTGCCGAGTTTCCCGGTTTGAAGTATTAGGAACATATTGAATCAGGATAACGTGTGACGACCGCAGGGAGATCGTGCCGTTTTCATTGAAGGGAAAGATGATGTATTGTCAGCGACTGAAGTCCACCGCTCTGTTCCTCTCTGCTTTTTTTGCCCTTGTCACGATGACTCTTTCCGGCTGTAATCCCGCTGTCCCTGCAAGATTGTCCGCTGAGACCGGCAGATCGCCGCTCATTACCGCCATGCTCGACGCCTATGGCGGCAGCAAGGCGCTGTCAGAAGTGCGCACGGTCGTGGCGCGGGGCCGGATCAATGATGACCTGCGCCAGGTGTCCGGCGGCTACGCCCGCATTATGCAGCGTCCCGGCTCTTTGCGGATCGAGATCCGTCCGGAACAGGGGGGAGAGATTCGGGTTCTTGCTGGCGACCAAGGCTGGCAGGGGGCCGGTGACCGTTTCTATCCGGCCAAGCCGATCTCCCTCAGTTCGATGCGCTACCAGTACAGTTATCTGGATGTTCCGATGTGTCTGGCCGATCTGAGTTGCACGGCGCAGGAGGGGGGAATAAAGGAGTTGGAGGGGCGCCTCTATGATCTTCTCTTGATCACGGCCGCCGGTGCTCCACAACTGCGGGTTTATGTCGACCGAGACAGCCATTTGATCCATCGGGTGGCGGCCGAGTTTTCGATGGGGACAATGGGGTCGACCGAACTGGCTACTGAATATGCCGACTTCCGCGCGGCCAACGGCGTCCTCTTCCCCAGGCTCCTGACCAACTTTGCCGGTGGGAGTAAGATTTCCCTTCTGACCATTGAAACGTTGGAGGTCAATGGGCCGTTAGCGGCGGAGGTTTTTATTTTTCCTGCACTCCTTGCTCGATAGGAGTATCCACAGTCCATCCGCAGCATTGACGATGACAGGCCTGCGCTTGCCACTGTGAACAAGTCGGTTATACTTTCGGTCAGCGGTCGTCAAAGGGGCGGCTGATTGACAGGTTGGCAAGACAGCTTTATACGGAGAGGTATTCGAGTCAAGACGTTTGATGAGCCACTGTCCCCCTTCCGGTCTCGCCGTTGTCATGTATTCCCACCGACTGGCTGGGAACTTAGTCGATAAATCATTAAAAAATTTTCTTTATCGTAAAATCAAAGGGTTATCAAATATTTTAAGGCGTAATTTAAATTATTAAAAAAACATTGAAAAACATACAGTTATCTTCTGTGTAATAAATAGGCAAAATCCTATTCCCTCCATTTATCCGGACTTGTCACCCCTTAGTTGTATCTTTTCCCGCAATGTTATCCACAGGGGATGTGGATAGAGTGCTAGAAATTGTGCTGGTCAGGATGTAACTGATTTTGTATATTGCTCCCCTGCGCCCGGCCTGAATTTATTGCCGCCGTTTATTTCGATGAAGGGAAACAGGATGAAACACAATCAGCGATTGCAACGCGCCATTATTGAAGTTGTCGAAAATCAAATTGAAGCCAATGACCCGCCGGAAATCAAGCAAACTTTAGCTCGTCTGGTTTCGGAAGGGTTTTCAATCCAAGCCGGGAAAGAGCTGATCGGTAATGTTGTTGTTGTCGAAGTTTTCGAGGTGCTCAAGGAGGGCAGACCTTTTGATCTTGATAGATATGTCGCCGCCCTCAACCGGCTTCCGGAACTGCCGCCGCTGCCAACAGCTGAATTGCCTACTGCACCTGTCACCTCGTCAAATTAAGGGTCAATGCCCCCTGGTTAGATGTTTAAAGGAGGATTGAGCTCCTGTTTGTCATTTAAGATGTTGAGCAGGAGGGGATGGAAGAAGGCGCTGGATTGCACTTTCTGCGTCCAGGTCTTCGCCATTCCATTGTTGATCTGGGCTGCAAGGTTGGTGGTGTAGGCAAGATAAACGAGCAAGGGGAAGTTGCCGCTGATCGCCCCTCCGGGGAGCAGGGTTTCCATCTGTTTGAGCACCCGTGTTTCGGCGTGCTGTGCGGCATTTTGTGTGCTTGCAACATAGTGCACGGGATAGGCCACCACCGAACGCTCCAGAGATTCCAGATAAAGACGCTTCTCGAGCGGATCGAGGGTCGAAAAATCGACACAGCACCATTCAGCCGGTTTGGTGGAGAGGAGGGCACGACAGGCAAGGGGGCGCTGCGCATAGATACTGCAACAACCGCTGCCGTCAAGAAAAGGGCAGGGGCCGATAGCCGAGCGCTGCTTGCGCAGGACACTGAGAAAGTCGCCGGCACCGGACAGGCTCTCCCGCTGTCGCAAAACATATTCCTGCAGCTTGTACGCTTGCATCGCATCGAGTTCCTCGGCAACGAGTAGCGCTTCCACCAGGGTCGACTGCACAAAGAGAGTGCAACAGTTCGAGCATTGCGCCGCACAGAAAATACGTCTTCCCTTTGTAGTGTACTCTTTCTGCCATTCCGCTATGAGCCCGTCGAGATCAGCCGCCTCGTTTTTTACCGTTTCCTTTAAGTTTTCCCACTGTTCTTTCAACGTAAGACTCCAATAATATTATTTTTTTCTAGAAGATTAAGCAAAATCACCTGGATGTTGTCGTGGCACTCCCTGCCGGTATCGATGGTGATGGCATTCTCTTTGGCCGTGGGACGAACGAAGCTGCTCAGCTGCTGCTGCAAAATTTCCGGTCGGCCGTCCGAGGAATCAGTCCCCTCCTCCCAGCGTTGTGTCAGGCGTTGGCGGGTCAGTTCTTCGTCACAATGAAGATAAAGCAGGACAAAAGGAAGACCGGCGGCGGATGCGAGTTGACGGAAGCGCTGGCGTTCTTCTTGATCGCCAAAGGCGGCATCGACAATCACGCTCTGTCCGGTGGCAATTTCGCTGCCAGCTAGTTTAAGCAACTGCTCATAGGTCTGGCGCGAACGGACCGGAGCATACAGTCCCTCACCAAAGGCCGCGGGGTGATGCTGGCGGGGATCGAGTCCGAACAACTCCTTGCGGACGATGTCAGAGCGCAGATGCGTCCCTCTGACCGCCAGGGACAAGGCACGACTGAGCGTGGTCTTGCCGACCCCCATCGTGCCGCAGGTAATGAAGAGGGTGGGAGGAACCAGATAACCGAGGGCGAGGTCAAAGTATTCTTTGGCGCGTTGTCTTGCCGCCATCTGCTCTTTTTCCGGCAGTTCCGGATCATCGACGAGGAAGCTGTTTACCTTGCCGCGCACAAAAGCCCGATAGATTTCGTAAAAACGCAGCAGGGCCGGGTCGATCTCCTCACCCAGAAGGGAGCTCCAGGTCTGTTCGATGATCCTGGCGAGATCCTGCCTCCCCCGTTTGTCGAGATCCATCAGCAAAAAGGCAAGGTCGGCAAGGATATCACCGACACGAAAGCGGCGGTTGAATTCGATGCAATCGTAGATGCAGATCGGATAGGTGAGGCAGATATGGTCGGCGTGCAGATCGCCATGCCCGTCGCGTACCCGGCCGGCGGCTTCCCGCTCCTGCATCTGGCGTCGCAGATTATCGATGGCCAGATGCATGCGCTCCCGGAGCAGGTCGAGAGCCTCCGATCGAATCGTCACACCGGCGTACTGTTCAGTCTGGTTAAAGTTCTCTTCCCAGTTGCGTTGCACCACCGTTGCCACATCCTCAGCATCTCCCCGACAGATCTGACAGTCCTGATGCATCTGCGCCAGAGAAGTGCCGAGCCGCACCACTTCCTCCGGCAGACTCGGATCGTTGCGTTCGACGAGGCGGTCGAGCATCCGCTCTTCCGGGAGGCGGCTCATGACCACGGCGTATTCGATAATCTCCCCCTCCTGGCCGTCGATCAAGAGCTCGCCGTTATGGAGGCGGATCGGCACGACGCCAAGGTAGGTATCCGGCGCAAAACGGCGATTGAGCAGGATTTCCTGTTGACAAAAATGGTGGCGCCGCTCAAGGGTGCTAAAGTCGAGAAAGCCGAGATTGACCGGTTTTTTGATCTTGTAGACCTTTTGATCGGTCAGATAAACACAGGAAGCATGGGTTTCGCGAAGTTCGATCGTGCCGGGCGGGGAGGGGTAGACATGCGGATCAAGCAGGCGCTGATGCAGTTCTTCCGGGGTCATGGCTACCTTCTGGAGTCAGATTTGATGCAATCGTTCCAGTTTAGCACGGCTTTATTCTCTGTAAAGGTCTTTTGTGCTGACTTCATTTCACTGTTAGTGAGTTGGCTACGTGACAGGGGCGGCTCCCTGTGGCTGCCCGCTTTGTCCTTCCGATTTCAACCGAACAAGTTCCGGGGGTTGCGCCCCCAACGACGCCCTACTTCTTTTCCTTGCCGGAAAGAAGTAGGCAAGAAAAGGCACCCCAATCGTCTGGCCCTCTACGCGGGTTCCCTGCGTCCGGCAGACGTTTGGCGGGCGGACAAAAACTCGCTGCGCTCAGACATTTGTCCGCCGTTATCGCCAAACGTCCACCGCGCTCCGGCGGCGGCGAAAGGGGGGAAGACCAATCCCGAAATCCTATAGATTATTGATAGGGGCGGCCCTTGTGGCCGCCCGTTTTGGTCTTAAGCTCACCTCCTTGCTTAAGGAGGACCCAAACAACGGGACTAAGGGGCCGGGGGTGGTAGGTTTCGCCGTCTACTGGGGATCTCGGCTGACAGCCTCAATCACCGGCCACAAGCCAGCATCCCGCCGGGATGCGACAGCAGAACCCGGAGGGTTCACAGCAATTAGCCGGTGGTCGAGCGAAGCGATACCACCGGGTCACGTGGACGCCGCCGCGCCGATAACATTGGTCACCGGGCGCGATGGTTTTTCCAATGTTGACGCAATGTTGCATTGACATGTCGGGTGTCGGCAGTGTAAATAGTCAGGACATTTTTCATGCGCCTGGTTTAAGGCGGTTAAAGTGAGGGATTTGAGATGGGTAGAGGGATAATGGATCGATAATGCCGCCTGGTCAGCAATGTGCTGATGGATGGCATTTTTTTTGAGCGATGATTTGGGGATTTCCGTTTGTCAAGTTTGACCCCTTAGACTCATTTCAGCAGGACCCGGTCGCAACCTTCTGGAGTCGTGGCTCAGATATTGTGAAGTAATATAGTCAGGTTGGCGTAGTATGTTTGGTCGGGAATACTCTGGAGTCGGAAGGTAAGAGAACGTGGCCGCAAATCTCCACAAGACAAAAATCAGGCAGATAGTTTCACGGCAAGTCATCAGCGTCAGCGCCGATGCGACCGTGGCCGAGGCAGTTGGCATCATGTCCCGCAACGGCATAAGCTGTGTGGTTGTAGAAGAAAAGAAAAAGCCTCTCGGTATATTCACGGAGCGGGACCTGGTGAAGCTATCCGACCGCTATGAAGCCTCCAAAAATCTTCCCATCTGCTCATTCATGTCCAGTCCGGTGGTCTCAATTGCCGGACATCTGACGGTATTTGAGGCCTACAGTCTCTTGATAGCCAACAGGATTCGCCATCAAGTGGTGGTGGACAAAGGCGGCAGGCTGCTGGGGGTTCTGAGCCAGTCCGATATCATAAGCTTCCTTGGCCTCGAATATTTCATGGAGCTGAGGAAGATTCAGCAGATAATGACAAGTGATGTCGCCTGCATCGCACCTGGAGCAAAACTTTCTGAAGCGCTGGCGATCATGGCCCGGTCCGATATCAGCTGCGTGATTGTGGAACAAGCCGGCCGGCCGGCCGGCATTATCACGGAGCGGGATGTAGCCAGGTTGGTGGCTGAGGGGGTTCAGTCGGAGACGGTCTCGGCAGGATCTGTCATGAGCAGTCCGGTACGGGTCATTCAGGCCGGTGATACGGTCCACAAGGCTGCCGCCCTCATGAAACAGGAGGGGATACGGAGGGTCGTGGTGGTGAACGACGAAGGGGGGACCGCCGGCATCATTACCCAGACCGATGTGATTAAGGGTCTGGAAGGGGAGTACATCGAATCCCTGAAGGAGATCATTCGGGAAAAGGAGGATATTTTTCAGCAGACCGCCAATGATCTCCTGAACAAGTCAGCCTTTCTCGACAGCATTCTCAGATCGGTAACCGACACGGCTATCATAGCCACTGATTCGGAGTTTGGTGTCAAGTATTTAAATCCGGTGGCAGAGCAGGTACTTGCCTGTTTCCCTTTTTCGGCCACCGGCAGCAAGATTTTTGAGCTGAAGGCACTGGAAGGCGAAATCGCCGAAACTCTGCAGGGCGCTCTTGAGCATGCCTGTAAGCGAGGCAAGGCGTCCTTTGTCGGCCAAATTTCGCAAAACGGGCAGACCCGTTACTATCAGACCAATCTGTCAAGTATACTGAACCGTCAGGCGGCATTGGTGGGGTATGTCATCATGATGAATGACATCACCGAACAACGGCAGCAACAGGAGACTATCCGGCACCTAGCATTCCATGACGCCCTGACCGGCCTTCCAAACAGGGTGCTTCTCAGCGAGCGACTGAACCAGGCGCTGGTTTCCTGTCACCGCAGCGGCACCAGGGGGTCGCTTATGATTCTTGATCTCGATCGCTTCAAGGATATCAATGATACCCTGGGACACAGCATGGGTGACCTGCTCCTGAAGGGGGTGGCCGAGAGGCTCAACACCCTGTTACGAAAAAGTGACACGGTCTCTCGCATGGGTGGCGATGAATTTGTGATATTGTTTCCCCTTGTTAATCACCCGGACGGGGTGTCCGTGGTAGCCGGCAAGATAGTGGAAGCCTTTCGGGAACCCTTTGTCTGCGACGGCCATGTCTTGAGTGTCACAGCAAGTTTGGGTATAGCCGATTTTCCCGATGATGGTGACGACAACGATACCTTGCTGAAAAAGGCCGACATCGCCCTTTATCGTGTCAAGGAGGCTGGGAGAAACGGTTTCCAGCGTTATGCCGAACAGGTGACCGTTGACTGACCTCCCCTTAGACAATCCGTAGCGATTATCGAAAATTCGCCGCCCTCCAGCCGAGGGCGGCGAATTTTCTCTTCAACCCATCCGTTCCCGCACCAGCGTCGCGGTATGTTCAACCCGAATCTTGCTGCCGCTCGCCTCCAATCCCCCCTCAATCTGCAACTTGCAACCAGGACAATCGACCGCAAGAATACCAGCCCCGGTCTCGTTAATATTCGCCAGCTTATTCTTCAACACTTCCTGTGAAATCTCCGGATATTTGATGCTGTAAGAACCGCCAAAACCACAGCACTTGTCGCAGTCGGTCATCTCCTGAATCTCGGCATTTGCCAATTCCCGCAACACCTGCCTCGGCTCTTCATGGATCCCGCAGCCCCGTTTCAAATGACAGGCATCGTGGTAGGTCACGACCTGTTTCTCGCCGCCTTCCTGCCCTTTGCTCGCATCGATCTTCCGCGCCGCCAGCTCCGAATAATTGAAGGTCTTCGCTGCCAATTTCTGCGCCTTCTCCGCATAAAGCGGATCATCTGCCAAGAGTTTCACGAAGTCGTGGGTGATCGACATGGTGCAGGTCGGGCAGATGGTGACGACAAAATAGGCCTCTTCGCTGAGGAGAACGTCGATGTTGAGCTTGGCCATCTCCCGCGCCGCATCCATTTCGCCGGAATAACGGGCAGGGATGCCGCAGCAGGATTGTTCCTGCGGGAAGGCGACGCTGTAGCCGAGCTTCTCCAACGATTCGACGGTGTCACTGCACATCTCCGGGTAGACAAAATCGGCGAGACAGCCGGAGTAGAAGAGGACCTTTTCCTGCTGCGGGGCGAGGGCAGGGGTGGTTGGCCGTTTGAGCATCAGATCGCGAAACGGGACTTCGGCAATCGGCGGCAGCGAACGGTTGGCGGTTTCGCGATTAAGCACCATCGGCAGGTGACGAATCCGTCCGCCGGCGCTCTGGAAGGGTTTCTGGGCGAGATAAGCGGCGCGCAGGGCGGCATGGAAGAGTTTGCGGTTCTTCATCATCGTCCCGAACATGAACTTCTGGCCAAAGGGTTTGCGGATCTTGTCGCGCAGATCGACGATCAGCCCTTCGATATCGATCTCGGCAGCGCAGACTTCGTTGCATTTGCGGCAGCCGATGCAGAGTTTGAGGATCTCTTCGGCTTTGTCGAAGCCGTGGAAGAAGGGGGTGAGGACCAGGCCGATGCCGCCGACGTAGATATGGCCGAAGACATGACCGCCGACGATTTCGTAGATCGGGCAGACGTTGGCGCAGGCGCCGCATTTGACACATTGCAAGGCGGTCTGGAACTCCGGGTTGGCGGCGAGAGCGACGCGGCCGTTGTCGAGGAGGACGATGTGCAGTTCGCGGCCATCGCCCCCGGTCGGCCCTTTGATGAAGGAGAGGTAGGAGGTGAGCTTCTGGCCGGTGGCATTCTTGGGGAGGACTTCGATGACATCGAGAGCTTCGTCGAGGGAGGGGACGATCTTTTCGACGCCGATCAGGGCAATGTGGGTCTGGGGCAGGGTGGTGACGAGGCGGGCATTTCCCTCGTTGGTGATGAGCGCTATGGCGCCGCTGTCGGCCATGGCCACGTTCGCCCCGGACATGCCGACCTGACCGGTGAGAAAGCCGCTGCGCAGAGTTTCGCGGGCCTTTTGCACAAGAAAGGGGATATCAGCCGGGCAGTCGCTGCCGATCTCCTTGGCGAAGAGTTCTGCCACCTCTTCCTTGTTTTTGTGAATCGCCGGCATGACCATGTGCGAGGGCCGCTCGCCGGCGAGTTGGATGATCCATTCGCCGAGATCGGTCTCCAGACAGCGGACGCCGCGCGCTTCAAGGTAGTGATTAAGTTCGATCTCTTCTGAAGTCATCGCTTTCGATTTGACAAGAAAATCGGCGTTTTTGCTCTGGATGATCTCAAAGATAGTGCGGTTGGCGTCTTCCGGGGTGCGGCAGAAATGGACGATAGCGCCGGCCTTTTCTGCGCTGGCGGTGAACTGGGCGATCAGCTCCAGTAACCGCTGGAGTCCTGCCAGCTTGCTGACGGCGATGCGATGGCGCAGCGCTGCAAAGTCGATCCCTTCAAAGGCCTTGGCCCGGGCGATCGGGTAAGCGGTGGCAAAATTCTTCAATGCTTTGCGCAGGAAGGTGTTGTTGATATTGGTGTTGATCCGTTTGTCAGCCATGACTATTCCCCCTCCAGCAGCAGAATGTGCAGTTCTTTGGGGCCGTGCACACCGATGGTCAGCACCCGTTCGATATCAGCGGTGCGGGAAGGGCCGGTGGTGATCGAAAAATAAGTCGGGCCGGCTCCAAGAAGTTGTGCTTTGAGGGACGCGCTGAGGTCACGCAGGGTCGGAACGATCGATGAAGTGCGGAGAAAGACCGCATGCTTGGTCGCCAGGGCGGTGGCGGCGCGCTCGGCCGGATCAGTGAGTTGCACCAGGATGCTGCCGGTCGCGGCAATCCCCGCTTCCGCAAAGCTGATACAGAGCGTGGCATCCGCCGCCGTGCTCAGGTCGCTTAGAATCAGGCCCGCAAGGTGCGCATTCAGTTCATCGGGGAGAGTGGAAGCGCAGATGCTCCCGCCGGCGGCAAGCTCCTGTAAAAGCGAACTCAGTTCCTTCGATGTAGAGAAGTGCCGCCCGGCTGCGTTTGCAGCCCCCAGGCCTGAACCGCAGCTGTGGACCTCTGCTCCGATCACCTGTGCTGCGACCCTGAATTTTTCGACCGTGGTTTCATTCATTGAATTCTTCTCCGGCGCTGTTGCTGGAATCTGGCAGTTAAGTAGAGGTCTTACCATTTATAGTTATCTGATAATAGGTGGAAAAATGAGGAGATGTCAATTGCGAAAATAACAATGTTTCTGCTTTCTTTGTTTGAATAGGGTTTGCATTCCCGCCTATTCACGAAATTATTATCGTTTTAGCATTTTTTCTGGTTCTATTTTTATAGATACAGAACGTCTTTCTATTTTCCGCTTGACAGAAGACGGGCACCTCATTAATCTGGTAAAAAAATAAATGGTAAGGCCAATTATTTGAAATGTCATTTCCCCCTTGGCCGCCAGTCTTAACGTTGAGGAATTCAGAACCGCACCGCACCGAGGAAAGGAACCTGTCATGCCTGTCCTGTTGTCGTTGTTCCCCATTGTCTTTTTGATCTACCTGATGACCAAAAAGAAGAGTGTCCCTTCCTTTCGGGCTCTGCCGATCGTCGCTGTCATCCTTTATCTCCTCAAGCTCACTTATTTCGGCGCCGATGCCAACCTGGTCAACGCCAGCGTCATCAGCGGCCTACTCACCGCTCTGGTCCCGATTTCCATCATCTGGGGAGCGATCTTCTTCTTCAAGACGATGGAGTATACCGGGGCGATGGATACCATCCGCACCTGGCTGAACGGGGTGACGACCAACAAGGTCGCTCAGGCGATGATCGTCGGCTGGGCTTTTGCCTTCCTGATCGAGGGGGCGAGCGGCTTCGGCACACCGGCGGCGATCGCCGCCCCGATCCTTGTCGGCCTCGGCTTCCCCGCGGTGCGGGTGGCGATGCTCTGCCTGATCATGAACAGTGTGCCGGTTCATTTCGGCGCTGTCGGCACCCCGGGATGGTTCGGCCTTGGCCAGCTCCCCGGCATCGGCCACGAACAGCTCCTTGATATCGGTTTCCGCGCTGCGATTATCCACTCCGTCGCCGCTCTGGTCATCCCGGTCATCGCCCTGACCTTTGCCCTGTCTTTTGCGGAGGTCAAGAAGAATATCCTCTTTGTTTACCTGAGTATCCTTTCCACCATGATCCCTTACCTGATAGCCGCCCGTTTCGATTATGAATTCCCCTCGGTCGTTGCCGGCACTGTCGGCCTTATCTTCTCGGTCGTCATCGCTAAGCAGGGGATCGGTCTGGTCCGTGAAGAGGGGAGCAAGGGGCCTAACTCGATTTCGATTCCCGCTTTAATCAAGGCCTCGTTCCCCCTCTGGGGAACTGTTATCATCTTGCTGCTGACCCGAATCAAGCAGATCGGCATTAAGCCTCTCCTCACCGGCAGCAACACCTGGATTGAAGCGTCCCTTGGCACGCTCGGCGACTTTTCCCTGAGTTCTTCGCTCGTCATCACCCTTAAAACCATCTTCGGCACTGACACCGATTGGAAATACCAGATTCTCTATGTCCCCTCCCTGGTCCCCTTTATTCTCATTTCCGTCATCACCTTCTTCATGTTCAAGGCGAATAAAGAGGCGATCAGCCGCACGGTCAGTGAATCGTTCCTGCAGATGCAAAAACCGGTCATCGCCCTTTTGGCCGCCCTTGTCTTTGTCAAACTTTTGATGCTCAAGACCCCTGGCGTCGACGCCAACACCATTCTTATCGGCAAGGCTCTCGCCGACACCATGGGCGCACAGTGGCAGTTCTTTGCCAGTTATCTCGGCGCCCTCGGTGCCTTTTTTTCCGGCTCTAACACCGTCTCTAACCTGACATTCGGCGGCATACAGCTCGCCATTGCCAAAGATCTCGGTCTGCATACTAACACCATTCTCGCCATGCAGTCCGTCGGTGGCAGTATGGGGAATATGGTCTGCATCAACAATATTGTAGCGGTCTGCTCGGTCCTTGGTCTCTCGGCCCAGGAGGGCTTTATTATGAAGCGCACGGTTGTGCCGATGCTGATCTACGGCGTCATCGCCGGAATTGTCGGCTATATCCTTTCGCAGGCATTCTAACCATTATTTGATTCATAGAGACGGGGTGATTTATGGACAGTTCATTGCTCAAGGAATTTAAACAGATCGTCGGTGCAGAATACGCCTTGAGCGATCGGGAGTCGCTTGCGGTCTACGGTTACGACTCGACCCCGGAACTGGAGAGCCGTCCCGGCGTCGTCCTCCTCCCGGCCTGCCGCGATGAGGTTGTCCGGATCATGGGGCTTTGTGCCGCTGCCGGGGTGAGCGTCACGCCGCGCGGCTCCGGTACCAACCTTTCGGGCGGGTCGATCTCCAGCGATGGCGGTGTCGTCCTCCAGACCAGCCGGTTGAACCGGATTATAGAGATCGACGAGGAGAATCTCACCGCCACCGTAGAGCCCGGCGTTATTACCAGCACGCTGCATCGGCAGGTCGAGGCGCGCGGACTCTTTTATCCGCCCGACCCCGGCAGCATGCACATCTCCACCATGGGGGGGAATGTCGCGGAAAACTCCGGCGGTCTGCGCGGCCTCAAGTACGGGGTCACTGCCGATTACGTTATGGGGCTGGAGACAATCCTGGCGAACGGCGACCTCCTTCGCACCGGCGGCAAGGTGGTCAAGGATGTGGCCGGCTACAATCTCAATCCCCTCCTCGTCTCCTCGGAAGGGACGCTTGGGATCTTCACCGGCATTACCGTCAAGCTTATCCCCAAACCGCAGGCGAAGATCACCATGCTCGCCCACTTCCCGGCGATGAGCGATGCCGCCCTGGCGGTCTCGGCGATTATCGCTGCCAAGGTTATCCCGGCGACCCTGGAGTTTCTCGACAAGGTGACGATCAAGTGTGTCGAGGATTACGCTCACGTCGGTCTCCCCCTTGATGTCGATGCTGTCCTCCTGATCGAGGTTGATGGCCATCCGGTCGTTATTGCCGAGGAAGCCGCCGCTGTCGCCGAGATCTGTAAAAAGCACCGCTGCTCCTTCTTCCAGACCGCCAAAGATGCCGATGAAGCTCTCAAACTGGCGACAGCCCGGCGCACCGCCCTTTCGGCCCTGGCGCGACTGCGGCCGACGACGATTCTGGAGGATGCGACTGTGCCGCGCAGTTGTATCGCCGCCATGTTGCAGGTGATTCAGGATGCAGCGAAGAAATACGACGTGACCATTGGTACCTTCGGTCATGCCGGCGACGGCAATCTCCATCCCACCTGTCTGACCGATGAGCGCGATCAGGACGAAATCAAGCGGGCGCATCAGGCCTTTGAAGTCATCTTTGATGCCGCTATTGCCATGGGCGGGACGATTACCGGTGAGCACGGGGTCGGGCTGGCGAAGAAGAAGTACCTGCCGCGTCTAGTTGGCGAGTCGGGTGTGCGGGTGATGCGCGGTATCAAACAGGCCTTTGATCCGCAGGGGATTCTTAATCCCGGGAAGGTCTTTTGAGATGGATGAGGTCAAGCTGATCAACTGCATGCGCTGTGGCATGTGTCTGCCGCACTGTCCGACCTACAAGGAGACCTTCCTGGAGACCGCCTCACCGCGCGGCCGGGTGGCGCTGATCCGTAAAGTGTCGGAAGGGGAACTCGACCAATCGGAGCGCCTCCTCGACTATCTGTCCCTTTGTCTTGATTGTCAGGCCTGCGCTTCGGCCTGCCCCTGCGGCGTTAATGCCGGCGAACTTGTGGCGGAATTCAGCTGCGAACGGAAGGGCGGGGAGGGGTTGAACTTCATGGAGGATCTCGTCCTGCGCAAGCTGGTGCCGCATCCTGATCGTCTTGAGATTTCGATGGTGCCGATGCGTCTGTATCAACGCAGTGGCCTACAGAAGCTGGTGCGGAGCCTCGGGGTGATGAAGATGTTCCCCAAGCCCCTTGAGCGGATGGAAGGGCTGCTGCCAGAGCTGCCGAAGAAGCCGCTGCGCCAGGAGATCTTCGAGATCACCCCGGCGATCGGCGCGGAGCGCGGCACCATCGGTTTCTTTCTCGGCTGCGTCATGAGTCTGATCTTTAGTGATGCCAGTCGGGCGACGATCAAACTCCTGTCTTCCCTCGGTTACAAAGTGATCACTCCGAAGAATCAGGTCTGCTGTGGCGCCCCGAATATGCTGGGCGGTGATTTCGCTGGTCTGCAGGAGGCAGCCCGCACCAATGTTGAGATTTTCGCTGGTTATGATCTTGATTTTATCGTCACCGATTGCGGTGGCTGCGGCGCCGAGTTGAAGAAGTACGAGCATCATATTGACGGGGAAGGGGCGAAAAAATTTAGTGACAAGGTGCGGGATATCTCTGAAGTCCTCGCCCTGCATGCCGACGAGTTGGCCGCACTCCTTAATCCGTTGCCGCTGAAGGTCACTTATCACGACCCCTGCCATATCGCTCATTGTCAGGGGATCCGGCAGCAGCCGCGGCAGTTGTTGCAATTAGTTCCCGGCCTCGATTATCAGGAGTTGGCATCGGCCGACGCTTGCTGCGGCAGTGCCGGGACCTACAATATCTCCAAGCCGTCGATGTCCGACCGCATTCTGCAGCGCAAACTCGATACGATTGCCGCCAGTGGCGCCGACGTGCTGGTGACGAGTAATCCCGGCTGCCTTCTGCAGCTGAAGAAGGGTCTGGCGGAGCAGTTGCCCGGGGTCAGGATTCTCCATCTCACCGAGCTTCTTCTTCAATCTCTCCTGGCACCATTGCCGAAGAACCCTTCTTAAAGAGATCTTGACACTTATATTTTATTTATGATAATAATATTTATTATAAATAAAATTATTTCCTAACATCATGATTTGTAACAGTAAAAATAAGCCTTGCTGATTATTTCGCATTTGTTAAAATGTTAAATTCTTTCAGCTTGGCAAAGAGCTTGTCCTCTGCCAGCAACGCCGATTATTGGTTCTTTTCTTTGCCTCCTCCCGGAACGGTCTTTCCTTTCATGGAAATAATCGAAATGCAAGGAGTTGAGTTTACGCATGCTCCGGGCGAGGGTGCCGGGAAGCCCGCGAAAGCTCTGGATAATGTTTCCCTGTGTATTAATAGGGGTGATTTTGTCGCCATCCTTGGCAGCAAGGGTTCGGGCAAATCAACTCTGGCGCGGCTGCTTAATGCCCTGTATCTTCCAACGGCCGGGCGGGTGCGCATTCATGGGATTGACAGCTGCGATGCCAGCCGTCTTTGGGAGATCAGACGGTTGACCGGGATGGTCTTTGCGGATACAGCCAACCAGATTGTCGGCACCACGGTCGAGGAAGATGTCGCCTTTGGTCCGGAAAATCTCGGGTTGCCCGCGGCGGAGATCCTGCTTCGCGTTGAAAGCGCTCTTCAGGCCGTCGGTCTGATGGACTTTGCCGGACGCGCTCCCCATACCCTGAGCGCTGAAGAGCAGCAGCGTCTGGCGCTGGCCGGGATTCTCGCCATGCAATCCGAGTGTATCATTCTCGATGAAGCGACCACCCGGCTCGATCCGGCGGGGCGGCAGGAGATCATGCGCTTGCTGCGCCGTCTCAACCGGGAATTGGGGCTGACCATTCTGCACATCACCCGTCACCGGGACGAAGCGGTTCTGGCGGATCGCGTCCTTGTTCTGGAGTCAGGACAGATCGTTCTCGATGGGACACCGGCGGAGGTCTTCGCTGATGATGCGCGCCTTGCGGCGCTTGGCCTTGCAGAGCCACTGCCGCTCCGTCCCCCGAAACAGGATGGCGCTGCTATCGATAGTCAAAAGGCCTGGAGCTATCCGCTGGTCATGATGGGGGGCTATGCACCAGGGGACTCGCTTTTGCACCGGACCGATGCGCGCAGCAAGATCCTTCTGGCGCTCCTCTTTATGGTGCTTTTGTATAGTGTGGAGAGCTATGGGGCGCTCTTCCTCCTATGCGCCTTTATGCTGCTGCTGACACTGGGGATCGGGCGTTCACTCAGCGATTCCTGGCGCGGTCTGCGTCCGATCTTGTGGCTGGCGGCCTGTGCTGCTTTTTTCAACATTTTCTTTGTTTCGGGGGCACCGCTCGCGACTTCCGGGATCTTGAGTTATCTCTCGTATGAAGGGCTGCACCGCTCGGCGAAAATGATGCTGCGCCTGATTCTGCTGGTGAGCAGTGCCACGCTGCTGACGGCGACGACGTCTCCACTTGCCCTGACTTCCGGGTTGGAGAGTCTTTTGCAACCGTTGAAACGCATCAAGATACCGGTTCAGCAATTAGCCATGCTCTTCGCCCTGGCCTTGCGTTTTATCCCGGTGATCGTCGAAGAAGCGGCAAAGAGTATTCAGGCCCGGGCCTCTCGCTCCCCGGCCTTTCATATCGGCGGCTTACGGCAAAGACTGCAAGGGTATATCCCCCTGCTCTTTCCTCTCTTTGTGGCGATTTTTCGTCGCGGCGAGGCTCTGGCTACGGCGATGGAGGCACGCTGTTACCGGGGAGATCTGCAACGGACGAGGATGCGACCGTTGCAATTTTCCTCAGCGGACCTGTTCAGCAGTGCTGTGCTGCTGGTTTTGTTGACCGTGCTGTTTTTTGTTGAAGTTAAAGTTGTATAGAAATGACCTTCTCCTGGAGTCAATAGAGATGAAGAGAAGTACTTTTAAAGGCGGGATCCACCTGGACGGGCACAAGGAGTTGACCAGCAACCTGCCGACGGTTGTCGCCCTGATCCCCGACCGGGTCTACATTCCCTTGTCCCAACATATCGGCGCCCCCTGTGTCCCTCTGGTCGTCGCCGGTGATGAGGTCAAGAAGGGGCAGAAGATCGGCACGGCCAAGGGGTTTGTTTCCGCCCCCATCCATGCCAGCGTCAGCGGCAAAGTCGTCGGCATTGAAGTCATGGAGCACCCCGGCGGCAGTTTTGTCCCTTGTATCATCATTGAGAACGACCACCGGGAAGAATGGGCGGAAACAGTGCAGCCGGCTGCTGATCCGGCGACTTTGACCCCTGATGAACTGCGCGCGATTCTTCTCGAAGCCGGCATCGTCGGCCAGGGGGGGGCGACCTTCCCGACCCATGTCAAGTATGCCCCGGTCGCAGGGAAGAAGATCGACACGGTCATCCTCAACGGCGTCGAATGCGAGCCCTACCTCACCGCGGATCACCGCCTGATGCTGGAAAGAGCGGAGAGGATCGTTGCCGGTCTCGGTTATATGATCCGCAGTATCGGCTGCACGCAAGGGGTCATCGCCATTGAAGAGAACAAGATGGATGCGGTTGCGGTGATGGAGAAGGCGGTTGCCAACCAGCCGAACCTTCGGGTTGTCGTCCTCAAAGAAAAATATCCGCAAGGCTCGGAGAAGCAGCTCATTTACGCTTGCACCGGAAAAGAACTCCCGGTCGGTGAGCTGCCGTTGTCGGTGGGGGTGATCGTCAATAATGTCGGAACCGCCGCGGCTTTCGCCGACGCTGTCGAGTTGGGAATTCCCCTGATCGAACGCTACGTCACCGTCAGCGGTCCCGGTATCTGTCATCCTGCCAACTACCTGGTGCGCATTGGCACCCTCTTCAGTGAATTGATCAAACAGAGTGGCGGTTATCTCGGCGAAGTCGAGAAGATCATTGCCGGTGGCCCGATGATGGGGAAGACTGTTTTCTCCGATGAACTGCCGGTGGTCAAAGGGACTTCCGGCATTGTCCTCCTTCATAAAGAGCCCCATCGGGCGCAGAAGGAATACCCCTGCGTACGTTGCGCCAAATGTATCGACGCCTGTCCCGCCTTTCTCGAACCGACTTCTCTGGCGCGACTGGCCAAGCGCAGTGCCTGGGAAGAAGCGGAAAAAGCCGATGTCATGAGCTGTATAGAGTGCAGTTCCTGTGTTTATGCCTGTCCCGCCCAGATTCCGTTGATCCAGTATATCCGCCGGGCCAAGCAGGCCATTCTCGCTGCCAAGGCGCGTTAAGGGAAGGAAGCCGGATGATTCCGCAGAAAAATCTTATCGTTGTCACCTCCGCACCGCATGTGCACAGTCCGGACAACGTCCCGACCGCCATGCGCGATGTCCTCATCGCCTTGACGCCGGCGCTGCTGGCCGCCCTCTACTTCTTTCGATTGCCGGCATTACTGGTGATCCTGGCCTGCGTGATCAGTGCCTACGCTGCCGAGATTGTCTGCCTGAAGATCATGAAGCGGGAATCACCGACCCGGGAGAGCAGCGCCATTATCACCGGCCTCCTTCTCGCCTTCTGTCTGCCGCCGTCGTTACCGCTGTGGATGGCGGTCCTCGGTACGATCTTCGCCATTGTTGTTGCCAAGCATCTCTTTGGCGGCCTCGGCCAGAATATCTTCAATCCCGCCCTGATTGGCCGGGCTTTCCTCCTCGCGTCATTTCCGGTGGCGATGACCAACTGGACCAACCCCCTTGACGGCTTGAGCACCGCCTCCCCCCTCGGGATTATGAAAGAGGCGGGCGGGGAGATCCTCCCTCCGCTCCGAGATATCTTCCTCGGCTCGGTCAGCGGCAGTATCGGCGAGACCAGTGCTCTGGCTCTGCTCCTTGGCGGTGCTTATCTCCTGTACCGCAGGCAGATCGACTGGCGCATACCCGGCACCTTCCTCGGCACCGTCTTTCTCCTCACCGCCATGATCGGCGGGATAAAAGGGGAGGGACTGTGGTATCCCGTTTATCACCTTTGTGCCGGCGGCCTCCTTCTCGGCGCCTTTTTCATGGCGACCGACTGGGTCACCTCACCGGTGACCAAGCTGGGGCGCATCCTCTTCGGTATCGGCTGCGGTCTTTTGGTCGTCCTGATCCGTCTCAAAGGGGGCTATCCGGAAGGGGTGGCCTACTCGATCCTGTTGATGAACGTCGTCACCCCGCTGCTCGATCGCTATACCAAATCGCGGGTATTCGGGAGGGTGAAGAGCCATGCGTGATATTTTAAAGCTCGGTCTTTTTCTGCTGCTGGTCGCCGGTGTCGCCGGTGCCGGCCTCAGTTATGTCAACAGCCTCGCCAGTCCGCTGATCGCCCAGCAGATTTTGCAGAACAAGCTTGACAGTTTCAAGGAAGTTTATCCCCAGTCCGACCGGGTTGTCGACGAAACCGCCACCTATCTCACGTCTCCCTACGATCCGGTGATCAAAGAGGTGAATATCGCTTATCGCGGCACCGATCCGGTCGGAGTCATCTATGCGGTCGAGACCAAGGGCTACAGCGGGCCGATCGCTCTTCTTGCCGGCTTTGATATCGCGACGGCAAGGATCACCACGATCAAGGTCCTTAGCCAGCGGGAAACACCGGGACTCGGCGCCAAAGCGACCGAGAGCAAATTTTATGACCGTTACAAGGATAAAGGGATCGACCTTGCCCTCGAAGTGACCAAGACCCCGCCGGTCAAGGAGAATCAGGTGCAGGCGATCACCGCCTCCACCATCACCACCAAGGCGGTGACCAAGGGGGTCAATGCCGCCCGCGAGCACTTTATTGCCCACTTCGCCGCGGCGAAACAGCCATGAAAAATTTGTCGTGGAGGTCTATCCTATGAACTTGAAGGATCAATTTAGCAAAGGGCTGGTTCAGGAGAACCCCCTCTTTCGCCTGCTGCTCGGCATGTGCCCGGCCCTGGCTGTGACCACCTCAGTCAATAACGGTCTCGGCATGGGGGTGGCGGTGACCGGTGTCCTTTTGGCCTCCAATATTGTCGTCTCGGCAATGCGTAAGGTCATCCCCTCCAGCGTCAGGATTCCTGCCTTTATCGTCATTATCGCCACCTTTGTCACCATTACCGATATGCTGATGCATGCCTTTACCCCGGCGCTTTACACGGCCCTGGGGATCTTCATCCCCCTGATCGTCGTTAACTGCATCATCCTCGGTCGGGCGGAATCTTTTGCCAGCCGCAACACCATGCTCCCCGCCATAGTCGATGCCCTCGGTATGGGAATCGGTTTTACCGTGGCGCTGGTCATGGTCAGTGCGGTCCGCGAAGTCCTCGGCGCCGGGACCTTTTTCGGCCTGCAGCTCCTGCCGGAGAACATTCCTGCCCTGATCATGATCCTTCCGCCCGGCGGATTCATTGCCCTCGGCTGCCTGTTGGGCCTGATGAACAAATTCCAGAAAAAAACCGCATAAGGGAAGGGGAACCTGTCAGATGCAAGAATATTTCATCATTATTATCAGCGCCGTCCTGGTTAATAATATCGTCCTGTCGCAGTTTCTCGGGATCTGCCCCTTTCTCGGCGTCTCGAAAAAACTCAGCGCCTCGCTGGGGATGGGGGGAGCGGTCTCCTTTGTCCTCATCATCGCCAGCCTTATCACCTGGGCGCTCCAGACTTACCTTTTGACTCCGCTCAACATCACTTATCTGCAGACGATCGCCTTTATTCTGGTCATCGCTTCGCTGGTGCAGTTTGTCGAGATGGTGATTAAAAAATTCAGCCCGCCGATGTACAAGGCCCTGGGGATCTTTCTGCCGCTGATCACCACCAACTGTGCGGTCCTCGGTGTGGCGATTATCAACATTCAGAATGAATACTCCCTCGGCAAGGTTATGGTGCACAGCCTCAGTCATGCCGCCGGCTTTACCCTCGCTCTCCTCCTCATGTCGGGGATTCGCGAGCGGCTGGAAGATGCTGATATCCCCGAGAGTATGCGGGGAACCCCGATCGCCCTTATCGTCGCGGCATTAATGTCCATCTCGTTCCTCGGTTTTTCCGGTTTGACCTAGTGGAGGCGTATTGATGCTAGTTGCAATTTTAAGTCTCGGGGCCATTGGTGCCGTCTTTGGAATCATTCTCGGCTTTGCCGGCAAGAAGTTTGCCGTCGCCGTCGATCCCCGTGTTGAAGCCCTGCTGCAAATCATGCCCGGCGCCAATTGCGGCGCCTGCGGGCTGCCGGGTTGCGCAGCCTTTGCCGAGGCAATCGTCGCCGGAAGCGTCAAACCGACTGATTGTGCTCCAGGCGGAGCGACTCTGTACGAACAGATTGCCGCGATCATGGGGACGGAAGTCTCGGCCTATGAAGAGCGCAAAGTCGCGCAACTCCTGTGTCAGGGGGGCTACGGTCGGACCCGGATGCTTTATCGCTACGAAGGGATCAAGGATTGTCGTGCCGCCCTCGCCAACTTCAAAGGGCCGAAAGCCTGCGACTTCGGTTGTGTCATGCAGGGTTCCTGTTTCAAGGTCTGCCCCTTTGGCGCTATCGAGATGGGGGCTGACGGTCTGCCGGTCATCGATTACTACCGCTGCACCGCCTGCAACAAATGCGTCGTCGAATGTCCGCAGCAGATCCTGAAGCTGATCGGCGTGTCGCATCTGGTCACGGTCCGCTGCGTCAATACCGAAAAGGGCAAAGAGGCCAAGGCCAACTGTTCCGTCGCCTGCATCAAGTGTAAAATCTGTGAAAAGAACTGCCCGGAAGATGCCGTGCATGTCGTGGCCGTCGGGGAAGGGAGCGTCGCTGTCATCGATGTCGAGAAATGCACCAACTGCGGCATCTGTGCCGCCAAATGTCCGACCAAGTCGATTGACATGATTTCACCCCTGTCGGAACATGTTGTTCTTGAAATCGGCACGACTCCGGACGCCGGTTGTCAGGCCTGCGGCGTCTGCAAGACGGAATGACCAGGCGCAGCAATCTCTTGCTGATACTTTGTCTCGGCTTGCTGGTCGTCGGGGTGAGCGTGTTCCTGTCGGAACACCGGATAAAGGAATACCGCAGCGAGCAGTTTCTCATGGATACGCTGGTCAGTATCAAGGTCTACGGTGACGATGTCGCGACCTTGCCGGTGGCGGTTACCGCGGCTTATGGCGAGATGCATCGTATTGCTGCTCTTGTCGATCGCTTTCCGTTGCCAGGGACGGAGGACTGTCGCCGCAGCGATGTCTGTCGCATCAATGAAATGGCCGGAATTAGTCCGGTGCGCGTTGATGCTGACACTCTGGCGATGCTGCTGCTGGCGAAAAAATATCACAATCTGAGTGCCGGCGCCTTTGACGTGACGATCGGACCGGTGATGGACCTTTGGGACTTTGCCGGGGAAAATCCCAAAATTCCCGCATCTTCGATCATTGTCGAGACACTGCCGCTGGTCGATATCGAGAATTTAGTGGTCAATGATGTCGAATCGACGGTCTATCTGCGCAACGTCGGAATGAAACTCGATCTCGGTGCTCTGGCTAAAGGTTATGCGACTGAAAAGGCGCTGCAGGCTCTTGCCAAACAGGGGATCAAGAAAGCCCTGATCGATGCCGGCGGGAATATTCGCGTCCTTGGCAGCAATGCCAGCAATGCTCCCTGGCGCATCGGTATCAAGGATCCTCGCAAAGCCGGCGGCCTGATTGCTATTGTCGCCCTTGAGGATGCTGCGGCCGTGACTTCGGGCGATTATTACCGTTATTTTGAGGTGGCCGGCCAACGTTACCATCACATCCTTGATCCACGCAGCGGTTATCCCGCCAGTGAAAATATGAGTGTGACGGTGGTGAGCCAGGACGCCGGTCTTGCCGATCTCCTGTCGACAACCTTTTTCGTCATGAAGGGGGAGGAGGCATTGGCTCTGGCGGAAAAACTCGGCGTCAACCTGGTTTTGGTGAACGTTGACGGGCGCATTTTTCATACCCCCGGCCTTGCTGCTCACCTCGAAGTTCTGCCCGGAGGGGCGTATCGCTATGACCCGCGCTGATAAGCTACTGATCGCCGCGATCCTGTTTTGTGCACTATTAGGACTGCTGACGATCTATCGACACTTCTTTACTTCTTCAGACCAGCTTTTACCAGCGCAGGCGACGATCACGGTTGAAGGGAAAGTTCTCCGGACTATCGACCTTGACCCCGCCAGCGGTAAAGAGATGATGCAAATTGTCGGACGTCTAGGCCCGGCAACAGTGGAGGTCGCTGAGGGCAGGATTCGCATGCTCGAAGCGAACTGTCCCGAACAGATCTGTGTCAAGCAGAGCTGGATTCAGTCGCCGGGTGCGACGATAGTCTGTCTCCCCGGCGAAATCATCATTCATATCGACGGTCCCGCCCCGGTGGATGCCGTCACCCGCTAACCGGAGGCGAGCCCACCCATGTTCAGTACCCGCCGCCTCGTCTACCTTGCTTTATTACTCGCCATGGCCACCACCCTGCATGTCCTTGAAGGGCTGTTCCCTATTCCTTTACCCTTCCCCGGGGTTAAACTTGGTTTAGCGAACATTGTGACTTTGCTGGTCCTGTATCTTTATGATCTGCGCGCCGCCATGACCGTGGCGATCGCCCGGGTCTTTCTCGGGTCATTGCTGGGGGGAACCTTCTTTGCGCCCGCCTTCTTCCTGGGTCTGACCGGGGCTCTGATCAGCACGCTGGTAATGGCTCTACTGGTTAAAAAGACCACCTTTTTCAGCCCCCTCGGAATCAGTCTGTCCGGTGCCGTCAGCCATAATCTCGGGCAGTTGCTGATGGCGTCCTTCCTTCTGCAGAATCAGGCGATCTTTTTCTATCTCCCCATTCTTCTTCTCGGCGCTATACCGACCGGTCTGATGACCGGCTATCTTTTGCAGGGATTACTTGAACGGCTGGAGGCGACAGGAATTTTAGCGGAATTGACCAAAAATTGAAGCGAACTGCAGATTGCACCATCCCGGAAAATAGTGTATTGAAAGCGGATATTAATCTCCTGTGATTGCCGGATGACGACTATGACCTTTACGCCGATCAGGCCGAAAAAAATTTCCGCACAGATTGCCGAGCAGATCCGAAACTCGATCATGTCCGGTGAATTTGTCCCCGGTGACCGCCTCCCTCCAGAGCGGGAACTCGCAGAGATGTTTGGCGTTTCCCGTCCATCTGTCCGGGAGGCCCTGAATATTCTCGGCGCGTCAGGACTGGTCGAAGCACTGCAAGGGGGCGGGACGACGGTTCTGTCTCTCATGGAACAGGGGAGCGGAAATGCCCTGAGTGATATGATTCGTATCGAGCAGGAGCGGGCCCTGGACGTCATCGAGGTGCGCAAATGTATGGAGAGCTGGACTGCCTACTTTGCTGCGCAGCGCGCTTTGCCGGAAGATTTACGGCGCATGGAGGAGATTGTCGACGGCATGCGACAAAATCTGGAGACATTACAGCCCTCAGAAGATCTTGATGCCAACTTTCACATTGTTATTGCCCGAGCGACTCATAACGTCGTCTGGCTCCATCTTATGCAGAATATTTTTGACGCGATGAAAGAGTTTCAGCGGGGGGTGTGGCGGGCGGTTTATCTGACCGAAGACGATCAAAAGCAGCTGTTCAATCATCATCACAGTGTCTTTCAGGCTATAAGAAGTGGCGATGCCGAGCGTGCCAGGGTTTTGATGCTTGAACATCTCGGCTTTGCCGAGGAGCGAAGCAACCTCTATCTGAAGAAGATCAGAGAAGGCCTCTGATATATGGTTATCTGTATATTCTCAATGATTGCTTGCACTTCTCTTTTTTTTTGTTAAGATAAAGGTGTATTTAATCTCTTGCAGGAGGTGATGTCATGACCGATATTTGGAAAGAACGCGAAAGAGCTCTGGAGAATGAGTACATCTACAAAAGAGAAAAGTTACTCATCGAGAAGATGAAGCAGATGGAAGAGAAAGAGAAGCTGGCTATCTGTCGTAATCACTGCCCGAAATGCAGCGAAAAATTAGTACCGATGGATTTTCGCGGTGTTCCGCTTGATCAGTGCCCCGGCTGCAAGGGAATCTGGCTGGGGCCCAAAGATCTGGCGATCCTTGCAGAAAAAGATCACCGCAACTGGTTCGATAAATGGTTCAAGGGTGAATTTGAATAGTCCGTCAGTCAATATTTTTTGTATACGACCAGGAGAATTTTATGTCTGCAGCCCCGGGCAAGACCAAGTTTCAAGTTGATCTGCGTTGTTATCTGCGTGATTCCAATGTTGATCGTGACTTGACCCGACTGATCTGCGAAATTGCCGATGCCTCGAAATATATCATCAACTCCATTCGCACCGGCGATCTCGGGGTCGCAGGAACGTCCAACCTTTACGGCGAAGAGCAGTTGGCCCTCGATGTCCTCTCTGATCGCATCCTGCGCAAGCGCTTGATCCATTCTGGTGTGGTTTCGACCATTGTCTCCGAGGAGACCAACGAAATCATCAGCGTTGATCATTCCAATAATCAAAATGGTTGCCGCCGCTTCTCAGTGGCTTATGATCCCCTCGACGGTTCGTCCCTCGTCGATGTTAATCTGGCTGTCGGTACGATCGTCGCAATTTACGACGGGGAGAATATCCTGCAAGCCGGCCGCCATCAGGTCGCCGCCATGTATATTCTTTACGGGCCGAGGACGACCCTGGTCCTTTCGACAGGCAACGGCGTCCAGGAATTTGCCATGAACGCACTGATGGAATATACCCTGGTCAATGAAAATATCCGCTTGGCCCAGTGCGGCTCAATCTACTCTCCCGGCGGCCAGCGCAACAAGTATACGGCCGGGACTGAAAAGTTTGTCCGCCAACTCGAAGAGAAAGGAGCCAAGCTCCGTTATAGCGGCGGCTTTGTTCCGGATATCAATCAGATCCTGATCAAGGGGAAGGGGATCTTCCTTTATCCGCATCTGCAGGGGGCACCGCAAGGGAAGCTCCGTCTCCTTTATGAATTGTATCCGATGGCTTTTCTGGTTGAACAGGCCGGTGGCGCGGCCTCGACCGGCAAGGAAAGGATTCTCGATATCATTCCGGCGCAAATTGATGATCGCGCTCCGGTCTTCATCGGCTGCAAAGAGGACGTTGCTCTGGCGGAAGCTTATATCGCCGAACATGGTTAATCAATTAAAAGGTCAGGCATCGTTATCCGCCTGACCTTTTTTATAAACTTAAAAATAACCATATTGGTAATAATTTCTTGACAACGTTTTTTTCATGTGTAGACTGCGAACATTGCTGAGACCACATCTTAAACATCCAATCAAAGGAGTCAAAACAATGGGAGTTCTTGTCGGGAAAAAAGCCCCGGAATTTAAAACATCTGCGGTCATGGCCGATGGCACGATCAACGACAACTTCAGCCTCTCCGATTACGCCGGTCAGTATGTTGTCCTTTTCTTTTATCCCCTCGATTTTACCTTTGTCTGCCCGACCGAGTTGATTGCTTTTTCCAAACGCATCGACGAATTCACGTCACGCGGGGTGCAGGTGATCGGTTGTTCTATCGATTCGCAGTTCACCCACGTTGCCTGGCGCAATACGCCGATCGATGATGGCGGCATCGGTCCGGTGGCTTATCCCCTGGTTGCCGACGTCAAACACGAAGTTTGCAAAGCCTATGATGTCGAATTCGAGCAGGCCGGGGTTGCCTACCGCGGCTCCTTCCTCATCGATACCAAAGGCGTCGTTCGGCATCAGGTCGTCAACGATCTCCCCCTCGGCCGTAATGTCGATGAGATGCTGCGCATGGTCGATGCCCTGCAATTTACTGAAAAGTACGGCGAAGTTTGCCCGGCCGGCTGGAATAAAGGCGAGAAGGGGATGGTTCCTGACAAAGCTGGCGTAGCCTCCTATCTGGCGGCTGAGTCTGGGAAACTGTAATTTTTACATACCATCTCTGACGTCCATAAAAAAGAGCAGCCTCTTATCGGGGCTGCTCTTTTTATGGACGTCTTTCTGACTACTTAATCCTGACTCTGAATTTGACGTTAAAGGCCGGGTGATTCGTGCCATCTGATCCGTTGAAGGTTCCGCTTAAGGGAATCTTGATATCGGTAACAGACGGGTCGCACTGGTTACTGTCCGGCGCGGTATTGCTCTTGAGGTAGATATCTGCACCGTTATTTCCGGAGAAGGCAAGGTTGTCCGTTGTGCTGGCCAGACTGGTAAAGGTGTAACTGAGGCCGCTCGGAATGGGACCATCGGTAAAGAGGACCGGTCCGGAACCGGCCCCATTGATATCACCGACAAAAAGTTCGGTGTTGGCCGGAATCGGGTCGGTAATGACGGTGCTGTTGTTGTCAACGGCTCCGGGGCCGGTATTGCTGACCGAAATAGTGTATGTCATAAAAGCGCCGGGAATCGCTTTGGGCAAGCTTGTACCGTTGATCGGGTCGGAAAAGGTCTGCGCTGATTTAATCACCAGGAGACTCGGTAACGGACTGATCACGGAGGCGCTTTTTATGCCGTAATCGCTGACCGTCCCTTCCGTCCCCTCGAAAGCATGAACCAGTGCGGTCCAGTTGCCAGAAGTGTTGAGCGTATAGGGGCCATATTCGAAGGTTTTAGTTGCCGGGGTGGTCAGGGCGCTGAGTTCTGTCATCGGTCTGGCTGTGACCGCGACCGTGCCGTCAGGTTTGGTGAGCGTGAGGGTTGGTAGTGTAGTCGGCTGACTGGCGTTGATGTCATAACTGCCGAAGGGATCGCTGATTGTGCTGCGGATGTAGACAATTTTCCCTGGAGCGGCAGAGGTGACAACGCTCCCGGCCGGGTAGGCAGCGTCGTAGTAGGTAATGGAGTCGACATTGATGACGGTGCTGGCCGGGAGTTCGACCCGCGATCTCCCCCAGGTGGGGTTGGTGATGTAAACGCGCATACTATCAGTCACTGCGGCGGCAGTGTTGGTGACAGTTAACTCCCACCGGTTGCCTGCGGCACAGGTGACTGGTGTTGTCCAGGGTGGTGTCGGCGTTGACAAATCGAATCGTACCATATCCTGATTGATGGTTAAATTGATCGTCTTGGTGTTGGTAAGGGTCGTCCCTCCCGAGGAACATTGCAGATCAACCTTGACGGTGCGGTTGCCGGGGTTGCTGTTGTACCGCAGGAGCAGATAGACCGGAACTGTGCTGTTGACCTTCGGATCGATAGTGATAGCCGCGGCGGCACCCGGATCCATCGTCCAGCGCTGCAAACCAGAGAGGGCGATTGTTGCATAGGATGTTGAGCTGTTGGGGGTGCGTGAGAGTTTATGCGCCGGTGTTGAAGTGCTATCGTACAGATAGAGCAGCTTGTTGCCGCTCCCTGTGACCGTCGCCGCCTGAACGGTGAGTGTCGGCGCTGCTGGTGTCCCCCCGAGGCCGCCGGGATTAGTGACGGTGGCGCTGTTGGCGATCGGTGTCCCTGCCGGGGTGGCGGCGGCAACGGTGACTTCGAAGACGATGGTTACGCTCCCTGACGCCGGCACAGTAATGCCGGTGAGATTAAGGTAGCCGGTGCCATTGGTCCCGCCGCCGGTTGTCGAGCTATTGCCGGCTCCGGCGGGGATACTTATAACCGTAAAGTTGTTGACATTGGCGGGGATATTGTCAGTAACAGAGACGCCGGTGGCAGTGTACCCCGAGTTCTCCTTGAGAGTGATGGTATAGCGCAGGACATCGCCGGGTTGAAGATCATCACCGTTCTTGTCAAGGACCCCCTTGGTCGAAGTCGAGAGGTCGGGAAAGTTTGCACCGATAATAGTATTGGTGTCACTGGCGCTGGTGCTTTTGTCGGTGACGGAGACAGAGGCGGTATTGGTGACGGTTCTCGTTCCTGAAGGGGCGGGACTGGCGGCCAGGGTCGCGTTAATGGCGAAAGTCACGCTGCTGTTAACCGGCATGGCAGGAATGGTGATTCCGGCCCCCTGCATCGCGGCCACGGTCGTGGCCGGACAGGTCGTCCCGATCGCGCTGCATGAGACGGTGCTGACGGTGAGGTTAGGGGCAACCGGGTCGGTGAAGACGACATTGCTCAGAGCTGCACCGGTGGTGTTGGTAATTACGACTGTGTAGGTGGTGGCGGCGCCAGGGCTAAGCGCCGTCTTACCGTCGCTTTTACTGATGGAGGGGAGGACTACGACGTTGATCGAACCGTATTCGACATTAGTGGCGAGCAAGGTGTTCGGCGAGTTGCATTTAGAAGTCGTCCCGGGGAGGGCATCGGCAATCGAAGTGCAATTGGCTCTTTTTTGATGATCCCAGCTGACGACAAAGGGAATAAAGAGTTTGCCATTACTCAGGTCGACGGCTTGGCAAAGGACCGGGACATCGTAGAGTCGCACGATGCCCGAGCCTGTGCCGCCGTTAATAGTAGGATTGCCGTCGCCGCAGGTATCGGTGCTGCCGTACTGTTCGATATCGGTAAAGGGGCTAATAGTTGGCAGGATGCCGACAGTGCAGCTATCAGCGCCGCCACTGGCAGGGAGGAGCTTCGGCGTCTTGCCGTCCCGGGAAAGGAAGATGCCGACATCATAACGATCAGGCTGGGCAAAATTAACCGTAATATCGAGGTTGGCGGTGAAGGAGCTACCACCGACACAAGCGGTGGGGGTTCCCGGCGCAACAGAGATGCCGGTAATAGACACATCAGCGGCCGTGCACCCCAGATTTGAGTTGTAGCGCGCCGCCACACATTCGTTGTCGCCGTAGGCCATTACTGCCGACGCCAAGGTAAGTATGAAGGCACATGTTAAAGCGACAGCGATCAGTGCAGAGCGCAAGAGTTGTCGCCGGTGTAGACCATTATTTGCAAAGATCATGATTTTCCAGACAATTGGTCAGGACAATAATTCATCGAGTATAAGATGGTGGCTGATGATAAGCCGCTGTCGTTGCACCGGCATAAGGAATGTAACTTTTAAAACTGTTGCAGTGCCTCACGCACTGAATTCTGGTCGAACTTGAAGCGGAACTTGACGAACGGTCCCTGGGCGGTGAAGTCAGCGGCAGAGAAGTCGCGGTCGGTAAAGCCGATAAAGTTATAGCCGACACTGAACCAGGCATTCTTGACCAGATTGTAACCGATGGAGGCGCCACTACCGTATTTTAATTGTTTCGCCTGCCAGGAATGAAGCACCTTACCGGTGACGCCGACATCCCATTTACTTGTGAGATCATAGCGCCCTTCCAATCCCGTCAGGTCGGTGTAGCCGCTGTAGTCGTGTTCATCGATCGTTTCATTAACGTACTTGGCGCCGTATTGCAGCGAAAGCTGCGTCTTGCGATTATGACTCTTCCAGTTAGCGTTGATATTGTTGATCAGCCGCCAGTTGTCATAATTAAAGTCGCCGCCCTGCTGCTTGTCGAAGAGATAATCGAGACGGTTCAGCACAATCCAGGCAGTCTCTTGCGGCCGATAAGCGAGACTGAAACGGAGATCGCCGTTGGTCTCCTTGGCACCGGCAATACCGTTGGTTTTAAAAATCTGAGCGGCAGCCCCTAAACCAAGACCGTCCTGAACTTCGCCGTAGATGCCGGTAAAGAGACCGAACTTGTCTTCCTCATCCGAGGTCCGCATCTCCAGACGACCGGTCCAGGACCAGTTTTCTTCCTTATACGAAGCCCCGCCAGTGATGGCCGTATAGTCCGAGGTGCCGGCAGCGGCCGGGACATTGACGTTAAAAGGTGCAGTCCCTGATTTTCTGATGGTGTCGCTCCGGTCGAGTCCGGCGTCAACACTCCATTTCTTCGAGATTTGCCAGGACTGTTTGAGCCCGCTTACCGAGAAGACACGCGTACCATTCTCTGAAGATTGCTGTTCCATGGACGAACTGACCTGTCCCCCTGCCCACGGTGAAGATCTCAGGCCGATCCGCGTCATCTGCGTCCGTTCCAGCGAACCCCGGCTCAATTCGTGGGCAATAAAGAAGCTCACGCTTTCGCTTAACCTGTAATCAGCACCGATCAAAGTTCGCGTCGGAAAGTCGGCGTTGTCATTGCTGTTGTGCAGCGATTGGTCATGTTCCGCTCGCAGGGTCAATTTGTCGCCAAAGAGGCTATAGGTGCCGCCGCTGATAAATTGGTCTGAAGTATTATTCTCACCATTTCCCAAATTATCCTGGGCGTGTCTCAACCCTGCGCGCAGGGAATAACCCTTTTCACTGAAAGCGGTTTGAACTTCAGCCATATCCCTGACAGCGTCCGTGCCAAGATTGTTTTGGCGGAAGGCTCCGGTCTGCAAGCTGACCTTTTCATTCCAGCGGTAAGTTCCATCCACGCCGATCTTTCTCGTACCGCTTTCACTTCCCATCTGTTGACCCAGACCGAAATCATTATCCTGTTCACGCAGATAAATCTTGCCATCGACGACCTTGGTCCGGTGCGAAATTTCTGCCAGATAAGCGATACCGCTGGCGCTGCTGCCAACGAAGTCGTTTTCGGTTGTTGCCACTTCCGCTTTGATGATCGTCTCTTCCGTGAGCTTGATGGTGGTATCGAGCCCGGAGAGATTACCTTCGCCGCCAACACGACCTTCATGGACATGAGTGGCGCCGACTTCGACGCGCTTATCCATGAAGCGCAGTGCTCCTCGTCCGCCGTAATTGTAGGATTTGTCGCCGGTATCTACGGATTCATAGTTAATGACGATGTAGATCGGATTAAAGTTTTCATCACGATGGTAAACAGGGCTCTTGAAGAAGAGGGTCCCCTTTTCGTAATCGATGTCGTAGTCGATATGCCGGTTCAGCTTTTGTGAAGAGATCACCACTTCACTTTTGAACCGATCGCGACTTTCGATGGTGATCGTCTCGGAGTTAATGACGAGATCTGTTCTTGACAAGCGGTAAAGACCGGAAGTGCCGTCGCCGCGCAGTTCATCCTTGACAAAGGCCTGGTTGGTGTCGCTGACAAAGAGATTGAAATCAAGATTTTCGCTCTTCATCTCCGACTTCAGACCGTTAAAATTCCGGCTGTAGCGGGAAAGTTCGGTCACCGAGAGCCCGGTATCATAATCACCAAAGAGCGCATAGAACTGATCGCGCTCAATCTTGAGATAAAGACTGCGGGCACTGGCGGCCTCATACTGTTGTGACGAAGCGTCGCCGTAAAGGGTGTAATACTGCTGCGGGTCGATCGTGCCGTAGAGACTTCCGGCCTGACGCATTCCCGCTTTAGCGCTGTCGTAGGCTGCGGTCAGAAGCCATTTCCCCTGGATCATCCCTTTGGCAAAGAAGGCGAGTCGGCCATCTTCATAATATTCATCATCGATCTGCGAAGCTTTGATGTTCTCCAGATTTCCCGAGAGGGAGTTATATCCCGCTGTCCCTTCGGCAAAACCGACAATGATCCATTCCCGTTCACCCGGAGTCAGCCAGGCGCGCACTTCGCTTTCTCCCTTAACGAAATTGAAGCGCAGGGTCGCCTCGCCGGTCTGGGTGGTCGGTTGCAATTCAATGCGGGCGATACCGTCTTCGTCGACCAGATACTTCAGGCGTGCACTCTTGGCAAGCAGCAGCGGGTTCTCTTTGAGGTCTTTTTCCAGTTGCAAAGGGAGGTAAGGGGGGTCGAGTTGATACTCACCGACCAGTCCTGCACGGGCAGGGTGGCCGTCTTTGTCGGTCAAACGGACAGCGATCACCGAAGGGAATTTGCCATCTGCGGTCAGCCGCGATTGACCCGGCATCACTTCAGCTTTAACCGGAGAGGTCGAATAGTGCAGAGTGCGGGCAACACGGCGCACTTCCTGGCCATCGACAGAGCTTTCAACCGCTTCAAAGAGGTTGTCACCGTCGCTCAGGTGAATGCCGATCCAGAGGCTAATTGCGACCTGGTTGTCACCCCGCTTTTTGGTGCCGTCAAGATAAAGGGGATCGACCTCTTTACCGTTGAGCAACAGTTTGAGTCTCTTCTGCGGATCATGAGTCACAGCGATCTTGGCACTGGGGATGGCGGGATAAAAACCGTTATAGGGCCAGACAAAATTGAGACTGGGCTGAGCTGTTTCGAGCCACGTATTATCGAATTCCGGCATGGTGCGGGCGATTTTACGCTCTTTTCTGACCTTCTCCGCCGCCGAGACTTCGGCCAGTTTCAAGGCAGTGACATCGACCGTTTTAAGGCCACTGTATTCCTTGATATTTTCGAGTTTGGTCCATTGATTGACCAATTCTGTCAAAATCTTTAATTCCACCCGGCGATTCAGTGCGCGGCCTTCTGCGGTTTCATTGCTGGCGATCGGTTCATCCGGACCCTTGCCGGCAATCGTCACTTGCTCCGGCAACAGGTTAAGGCCGGCCTGCAGATAATCGACGACTGATTTCGCCCGGGCCTTCGAGAGTTCATAGTTGTCGGCCATGATGTGTCGACTGCGAGGGGCGATGCGGGTGCTATTGGTATGACCGGTGGCAGAGATCTGGCTCACATGCACATTTTTAAATTCGGCGATGATCCCGTCGAGAACTTTTTTGTCAGGATCGGAAAGCTCGTAACCAAACTCATCAAAATACGGGCGCAGAATAATCGCCGGGATCGACCTGCGTTCGCTGGTGGATTCATTCTTAAGGATATTATCGACCAGCGGCGTGCGCTTGTTCTTCTCTTCGCTGGTATTGAAGGTCAGCAGCGCTTTCGCCGTCAACTCGCCGTTCTTGAGATGTGGAACCAGTGTCCCCTTTAATCTGATCTTGCCTGTCCAATCCGCCGGACTGTCTCCCAGGCGATAGGTGAGAACACTTTCCGTCACTTCCGGGTCGGCCAGAGCAAGACCATCGCGGCTGCTGCTAGCGCCTTGATAAATCACCCCATCGGGGAGGATCACTGTCAAGCGCATATTCGTCGTCGGCACTGCGCCGACATGGAGTGTCACCGTATAAGTGACGTCATCACCGAGCGTGCTTGCCAACTCAAGTCCGACAGATCCCTGCACCGGTGGGGCTTCCGGCTTTTTCTTGGTGTAAAAATCAGCGCGCCAGAGGGTTCCGCCTTGCAGATCGACAAATTGGGAGAAGGGCGTCCCGGCAAAGCGACTATTCTCTTCACAGCTGATGAGTTCATACTCGTTCGGAATCGTCTCCAGGTCGAGTTGAACAACATGCGTCCCGGCCTGAATTCCTTCAAAGTGATACATCCCCTGCAGGTCGGTGATGACGTAAGTACCATTTTCCAGGTAAAGACGTACGCCGGCAAGTCCATCACCCTCTGCGCCGTCATTCGGGCAGCCGTTGGGATAGACGCGACCGACAATCGTCGTCTTGCTGGAGAAGAGATCCTCTTTAACGACTATTTCGAACTTGGCAATATTGGAAGTGATGCCGCCGCTGCCGGTGGCGGTGGCAATATTGACCGCCGGTCCCAAGGGTGCCGCGACTGCCACTTCGACGACATAAGTGATGGTCATACTCTGCCCGGCGGCGAGAGTGCCGACGGTAAAGAGCATGCTTCTGCCGTCGGTTGAGAGCGTCGGGTCGGCAGCACTGACGCCATCGATTTTGGTCGAGCCTTTGCGGTAGCGCAGGCCAAGGGGGAGGCGGTCGCTGAGCACAACGCTGTTGACAGCGAGAGTCCCGGTATTCTCGGCGGCAATGCGATATTGCAGGAAATCACCGATGGCGACGATCGTTTTCGAGGCGGTTTTGTTCAGACGCAGCCAGGTCTGCTGGGGATCGAGAGGGATATCGATATGGAGCGCCGGCCCGGGATTGATCAGGAAGACCTCGCCACGGGATCCGGGGTTAATGGCAAAGGGGGCACCGGGGAGGGTCTGAATCTCACTGGTGGAGACCGTCGAGGGGGCAAGATAGCCCGAACCCGCTGGCGGTGTCACTACGAGGAGATATCTTCCCGGCTCGACAAAAGGAAAACGATAAAATCCATCCGGGAAGGTATAGATGCGTCCAGAGCTGTCGGTGACTGTTCCCCCTGAAGTTATCGTCGAGGGATAGATGCTGACACCGTCATCGCCGTAAATAGTCGCCGGCAGACCGGTAGCGGCATTGATGAAGGTAATGGTCGCACCATTCACCGGCAAACCGGTCATGCTGTCAAAGACTATCCCGTAGGGGTCAACAAGGGCACTCGCCGCCGAACTGTCAGTGCCATCGACGACATCAGTGTAACGCCCCTGAACCCGTGTATTCTGCTGGACGAAGAGGAGACCGTTCCCGGAGGTACTGGTGCCGGTGGTTGTTGACTGGATATAACCGGTGAAGATGCCGGTATCCGGACCGGTCTCAGTGAGACGCAAGATCTCGGATTCACTCGTTCCCGGAATGGTCAGGGTGACAATGACTGACTCGGCGACGGCGGGGTCAAGATTTTGGTCGAGGTCGCTCAAACGCAGAAAGAACGGCTCGTTTTCATGGTAGACCGTTGCCAGCACCAGCGGCAGGGTGCCGAGAGTCAGGGGTGCCGATGCGCCGAGGGGAAGGGGGGGCGGCATCGGGATAAAGCTGCCGGCAGCAAAATAGCTGGTCGTTGCCACTGGCAGGAGTAAGAGTTTTTCGGGATCAGTGACTGAGGGGGCATAAGTCAGGAAATCGAGTTGCGACGGGGTGCGGATGACGGTTGAGACCAGGTTCGATTCTCTAGTCTGGGGCAGAGTGTCGACGTGATAGCTGGCATAGGCGGTATTGTCGACAGTTACGGCGGCATGAGCAGAAGGAGCGAGGAGAACAAAAGCCAATAAGAACGTCATGCAGAGATGACGGCAAAGTTCAGCGCGTTTCGCGAACACTTCACTGCAGGAAGGACTCGCGGTACGGTCTGAAAGAAGCCCCGCAGCGAAGGAAGAACGACGGCTTTGCATCGCCACTCTTCCCCCGATGCGGGTCATGATGAAGTGTGCAGCACAAAGGCGCAACACGGCGCTGCCGCCGGGAATGATCCCGGCGGTGAAGCGTCGTATTACTGCCTTTATGCTGCTCAGAGTCGACAAACTGTTTCCTGATTACTGAATAATAACGTTGAAAGTTAATGTGAAGACTTCACCAGGCTTCAATTCCCCGACCGTGTAACTGGCTTCGGCGGGGAGCAAGGTTGCAAGGGTGGCCGTGATTGCCTGCCCCGAAAGCTCAACACCATCGGCATCGCTGGTCGTTGTGTAGTACTTAGCAACATTTCCGCCAGCAAGGCCGCTACCGGCATTGCCGATTCGACTCCCGGTCACTGATGCCTTGAAACCAGATCCTGCTGCAGATTCAGCTGCAGGCGTTGCCGGCGTGCTGAAATCAGTCAACAAATCAGCATCCATGAGCAAGCTGGCAATCAGGGTGTCACCGATGCTGGTGAGGGTCGCGGAGGAGGGAGCTCCCGCGTCATTGGTAATCGTCACAACATATTGCACAATGGCACCGGGGATCGCTTTCGGAGTGGTGGTGTAATTGATCGGATCCCAGAGCGTCGTTGCTACTTTATTGACAGAAATATCAGCCGAGGAAACAACGAAGACGCTATAAGCCGAATCTGCCCCATCAAGATTGCCATCTTCTGGACCCGTCCCGGCAGCCGTATCAGCCAGAACAACGGGGACCGCTGCCGTACAGCCCGGACCATTATAAGTCGATGCATTGGTCGTCTCTGCACCCAGGGCAGCTGCAGTACCACCGGCAGCTGTATTTGCATTCAGCGCATAAACCGCTTTACTGCCATTGGCCAAGGCAACAGCAATAGCCGGGGTTCCGGTGGCAACGATATAAACGGTTCTAGATGTATCTGGTGCAAGTTCGTCGATGTAAGTGGCAACATCTAATACGTCATAACCGACTGCGTCGCCCGATTCGACAACGACGACGACGCCGGAAGCGTTAAAGGTATCGACGGAATCGTTCGCTGCCCAGACGGTGTAAGTGCCATTTGCTTTAGTGACCGGGGTAAGGATGTAATCCTGAACGGTATTACCAATATTTGTGACGGTAAATTCTAACACCGCTTGCAGGGTGCCGGTGCCGGGCACAACAGAGACCCCGGGAGCCGCGTCTGCCGTTATGACCGTGAGATTGACCTTACTCGCGACCTCAAAAGGTGTAGCAGTGCCATTTTCTACAGGTTGAGTCACTCCTCCGACAGCGTAGGTAAGGGATGCCGTGTTCGTGATGTCTGTACAGACCGGTGTGCCTGCGGCCAATGCCGATAGCGGCGTCATTGCCGCGAAAGCGGCAGCCAAAAGAAATGCTGATAAACGGGTTCTTTTCATGGTGCTCTCCTTTTTTGCTGGTTGTAGTTGTTCTTGCGGGACAATTCCCAGGTGTAAAAGCCAACCCCCTATTTCCAATGTTCGTTATTTCACTTTAGCTTTGTAAGAGACGCTGCCCTTGGCGCCGTCTTGCAGGGCTCCTTCGAATGTCCAGCGGATGTGGGTGTAGTCCGCTGCGCTGGCCGGTTGCTCCTTTCCTTCGGCATCCTTGATCTTCAATTTGTCGGCCGCGGCGAAGATTTGACCCTTATCAACAGAGAAATCGATGCGCGCCCCTTTCCCCTCGGCCGTATTGTCAAGATAGAGCATATGCTCCGGCAGCGGATTGTTGATGACCACATTCGTTGCCGGTTTATCTCCCTGGTACTCATAGTGCGTAGTAAAGATGATCGTATCGCCGGGGGTAACATTGGTATCTGCGGCGGAGACACGAACGGTCTCCTGCTCCCCTTTATCATTCTTGACGATGATATCGATCTCGGCGGTTGACTTGAGTTCGATCCCTTTTTTCTCGGCGGCACTGGCGGGGAGGGCGACCAGCACGAGAAGGGATAAAATGGCTAGCAATTTTTTTGTCATAAGTGACTCCTATCTGTCTGGTTCTCTTGAAAAATTTTACGTTTATCGCTTTAGTTGATCGTCACATCGAAGGTGATAGTCTGCTCCGGGGAAGCATTGGTCAGATCGCCGAGACCGACGGTGACCGTCACTGGCGCGCCAGCGACACTGCCGACATCAAGATCAGCGCCATCGCTTAGCGGTGCGCCGTTTAATTTAAGGGAGCTAACGACATAGGTGGAGTTATCAGGTATTTCGTCGGTGATCACCACGTCTGCGGCAGTACCGACACCGGTGATGGAGGCTTTGATGCTGTAGGTAAGGATGGCGCCGGGGATTGCCTTCGGAGTGACGAAGAGATTAGTCGGGTCCCAGGTAATTACCACCGATTTGTTCAAAACCAGAGAAAGGAGGTTGACGGTATAGGTCCCTTCTGACGAGTGTTTTCCGTCACGAGTAGTATCACCGGCGGCACTGCCGGCATTATCGGCAAAGATGACATCAACGCCGGCGGTATTAGGGCCGACAGTTGCAGTTGTCACAGTCGTGGTGCCGGCATCGACTGTCGTAGCAACAAGTTGATAATCTGATATGTCCCCACTGACCGCCCCTGCCGGGGTGTCGGCAATGATCAAGATTGCAAGGCTGTCATCCGCATCAACGTCACCAAAGGTGGCAGCGTTGACATAGAGAGTGTCACCGGCATCCAGAACGCCGGGAGTGGTGCCGTTGTCGAGGAAGATGCGGACATTATCCATGACAATGCCGGCGCTGTTGGTTGCGTCCAGGGCATAGCGCTGCGTGGTATTGCCTTCGTTCTTGACTGAAAAGACAAGGGCTTGATCGGTTGATCCGGGTAAAACAGTGGCGTCACCATTTTTAGTCACCGTCAGGTTGACCTTGTTGTCGACAACGATATTCGGAGCCGATGCGGTCTTGGTCACCGGAGTAGCGCCATCGTTATAGGTGGCGGTTGCCGTGTTAGAGATATCCGTCCCCGACGGGGTTCCGGCTGCATAGGCCGCTTGAGTGAGCGGATAGCAGAGCGCCAGGAGCAGAGCGATGGTGGCAATCTTTTTTGTCATGGTGTACCTCCCTTTCTTTTCTTGTGTTGAACCGGGTTTGAAAAGTTGTGAGCGAATAAAAAATCCATATCTTGTTCCTTTCTGATTATTTGATCCTGACTCTGAATTTGACGTTGAATGAGGGGTGATTGGTTCCATTTGAACCATTAAAGATGCCGATTAAGGGGATTTTTATATTGGTAACTGTCGAGTCGCAGCCGTTAATGTCCGGTGCTGTATTGCTTTTGTCGTAATTCGTGCCGCCATTGCCGGAAAAGGCGAGATTGTCAGTGGTGCTGGCCAGACTGGTAAAGGTGTAGCTGAGGCCGCTCGCAGTCGTGCCATTGTTAAAGAGGACAGGACCGATCGATGGCCCGGCACCGTCGAAGTCGTCGACAAAGAGTTCGGTGTCGGCCGGAATCGAATCGGTAATGACGGTGGTGTTGCTGTCAACTGCGCCGGCGCCAAAGTTGGTGACCTGGATGGTGTAGTCGACAAAAGCGCCGGGAATTGCTTTGGCTCCTGCTCCTTCACCATTAACCGGGTCGGAGAAGACCTGTGATGATTTGACCACCAGCAGGTTCGGCATCGGCACGATGACGCTCAAGGCTTGCAGTGCGTAATCACTGACCGTCCCCTCGGTCCCCTCATTGGCAACGACGCGGGCGGTCCAATTTCCGGCCGGGCCGCCGGCCGGGATGGTGTAGGGGCCGTACTGGTAGATCTTGGTGGCGGCGTTTGAATCGTAGGCTACGCTCATGGCGACCGGAGCAGGCGAACCAATCCGGGTAACACCGGAGGGGTCAGTCAAAGTCAGGGTGGCGCCGGTGATATCGTAACTGCCGAAGGGGTCACTGACCGTGGCGCGGATATAGACCGTGCTTCCGACAGTCAGCGAGGTAACGCTGCTGCCGCCAGGGTAGAGGGCAGTATGGAAGGTGATGTCGCTGTTATTGATGTTGATGACGTTTTTCGAGTTGATAGTGACCATCGACGAGTTTCCGGTCGACGGCGCTGGGTAGACGTTGATGTTGCGTCCAGTTCCGGTGCCTCCCTGGGTGTTGGTGATGTCCATGATCAGGGCGTTGCCGCTGGCACAGGTGTAATCAGTTGACGATACAGGAGTGAGGGTAAAGTCGTAGCGGACGGCGCCTCCGACGACTAAGTCGGCGCTTAGTGAGGTTGTGGCGACGCTCGTTCCGCCGCACGTCAGCGTAATCGGGATGGTATAGGTACGGTTGCTGTTGGTCGAGAGCCAGAGGGTCACCGGAATATTGCCGTTGCTGATCGTCACATCCGACTGCAGGGCCGGGTTGAGCGTCCAACTCTGGGTAATGCTGCCGCGGGGGATCGCGACAATAGAGCCGGCTGCGGTCGGCATCGGTGTGCGCGAGAGTTTATAGCTGGGGGTTGAGCTGTTGTTATAGAAGTAGAGGGGTTTGTTCCCGGAACCCGGTAGCGAGCCGCTATTGACGATCAGTGCTGGCGCATCGGGATTGGCGCCGATGCCGCCGGGGACGGTGACCGTGGCACTGTTGTCGATGACCGTCCCCGTCGCGGTGCCGAGGGGGATGGTGACATCGTAAATGAGCGTGACGCTGCCGCTGGCCGGGACGGTGATGTTGGTGATATACAGGTAGCCGGTACCATTACCGCCGGTACCGAAGGGGGTCGAGAGGTTGGTGGCGCCGCCCGGCAGGGGGAGAATGACACTAAAACCGCTAGTGTTGTTGGGGATGGTGTCGGTCACCGACACGTTGCTGGCGCCAACTCCGGCAGTTTCAGTCAGGGTGATAGTGTAGCGGATGACATCACCGGCCAGGGGGTCGCCGCCGCTGGTGCGGTTAATCCAGTTTTTCGTTGAGGTCGAGAGGTTAGGAATAGCGACAGTTGTGGTGTCGCTGACGTCACGGGTCTGGCTCGCCAGGCCGGTGGTATATGTGGCGCGGGTAACGACAGTGTCAATCGTTCCGTTCGTGGCGCTGCCCGGAATCGTCTCACGCACCAGGATGCAGATATTTTCGTTGGCTTCGAGATTGACCGCCGCAGTGATATCCGATTCGCCGGCATCGAAGCTGCCGTTGCAGTTGTTGTCGCGCACATAGGTAATCGCCGGCCAACCCCCCTGGGTACGGCTGTTTGTGGTAAACGTGACATTGCCGCGGGCTGTGGCGGTGAAGATATGCGCGTAGTAGACCGGTGTTGATGAGTTGCCGACTGCGCTTAAAGGGGTCGGTGTGAAGTTGATAGTGATCGGCGGCGGTATATCGCCGAAAATGAGATTGAAGTAGTCGGTATAGAGGGTATAGGCAAACTGCTGATATTCACCGGCAATGGTGTAAGTACTGCCGGTCGTGCCGGAGTTATAGCTGACCGAGGTGTAGCCGGCGAGATTGTTTTCATAGATACGCAGGGTGGCGCTGGCGGTGTTGGTGAAGAGGGCGAAGTTGCCGCCGGCATCGGTGGTGACGGTATCGTAGGTGGTGGTTCCGGTGCTATTGCGCAGCGTCAACGTCACCCCGGCGATGCCGGTCTCGGCGGCATTGAGAATACCGTCATAAGCGGTGGTGATACTGCCGTTGAAGCCGTCATCCTTGATCACTTTGCCGCTGATGCGACTGCCGTTGTAAAGGAAGAAGTTCCGGTTGGTCAGATTGGCGCCGCTGGCGACAACTCCGCTCAGGGTATAGTTGATGGGGGTGACATAGATCCAGTTGGCGCTCGGAAAGCTCGGGTCGTAGACATTGACGGTGTTGGTGGAGCTGAGAATGACGACATAATCACCGTAGCTCGGGACTCCGGAAAAAGTGTAAGTGCCGAGAGTAGTGCTGACCTGCACAGGGGCGACGACAGTGGTACTCAGGTCGCTGGCGCGAAAAAGTTTGGCATAATAGGTCTGGCCAGTGACCTGGGATTCGCCGCCGTCGCGCACGCCGTTGTGGGCGATGCCGCCGCTAAAACCGTTGTCATTGTACACCGTGCCGCTGATGCTGATCGTGCCGCTGCTGACGGTGGTGCTGACACTGGCGCTGTTGTCGGCCGGCAGATAGTCAATGATGCCGGCCGGCGGCGTCAGGGTGGCGGTGTTGACCAGGACCGTGCCCTGTGGGGTAGCGGCGGCGACCGTGCCGGTGATGGTATAGGTGGCAGCGCCGTTAAAGGGGAGGGTGGCCGTGGTGTTAATGTTGTTGCCGCTCCCTGCAGCGGCGCCGCAGGTTCCGCCACCGGAGCCGGCGCAGGTCCAGGTAACACCGGTTAACGCTGCCGGGACAGTATCGACGATCGGTACGTTGTTGGCGACGGTCACCAGGTTGGGGCCGTAGTTGCGGGCGGTGACGGTATAGGTCAATGCGCCGCCGGGAGCGACGGTCGGGGCAGAAGCGGTTTTCGCGATAGCGAGATTGATGTTTATCGGTAGGTTGTCGATGGCGAGATTGCGGATTTCGTGATAGTTGGTCGAACCGCCGGTACTGGCGGCATAGCCGACCTTGACCGTGCTCGGGATCGGCCGCATGGTGTAAAGGGTGTCGACCAGATAGGTCAGGGGCTGGTTGTAGCCAAATTGCATAAAGACATCGACACGCATGTATTCCGGTGCGGCGACCGGCGTCAGGTAGATGACGACCTTGCGATACTGGCTGCTGAGTTGGCCGGGGCGAAAGGCCTGATTGTACCAGAGGGTGCCGATGTTGGCAGCCGTGCCGCCAATGTAGTAATAGGCGCCGAGGGAGTGGTCGTAGGGGCCGCGCACTGCCACTGAATTTTGCCGCTGGCCCGGACCACCCAGCCGACCTTCGGTCGGATTGGAAAAATTGCCGTACTCGTCGATACCGACACCGATATAGCCGCCACTGAGACCGGGGGAAACAGGCGCGACGGTCTTTTTATCGTAGCCAAGGGAGCCGCCCGAGGCGCCGACCTGAAAGGTTGTAGCGTTATAGGCGCCGTCAAAGAGATAAATACTGTAACCGTCGGCACCGTTGCCGCCCCAGGTGGCGTAGTCGAACTGGATGACGACTCCCTGTGAAATGTCGAAGGAGCTGTCATACATGGCAAAGCCGGATTGGTTGCCGGTCGGTTCGGTCAGACGCAGCCAGCCGTTGCCGGGGGCGTCGACACCTGTGCTGGCGGTGAGGTAGGCTGCACCGCCAATGACCCAGCCGGGGGCGGTGGCACCGGTCATTGGCTGGTCGAGGAGGGCAGCCTGACCCGGCAAAGCCAGGCCGATGGCCAGGATCAGGATTGCGATAATAATTAATGGGTTTCGATTTTTCATGTCATTTATGCCAAAGACTGCCCGGATAAAATGTTTATGCTTCTATCCATCTGAATTTGTAAAACTTTTGTTTCATGTTATTTGTGGAAAAAACAATAAAAAACGCTCATTTTCATCCCCGAAAATGAGCGCCTGAATAACTGCTTTTTCTGCGCAGTTAGATCATTCACTTTGTCTTCGGTAGCCCGGCTGTCCGTTCATGAAACGGATCCTGAGCTTTGCGTCGCCGGATTACTCCGGTTTTGCTTTTATCGGAATAAGTGAAACTAAGATTATTATAGTTATAGAACTTTAGACGTTAAATTGTCAAGTCATTAGGAGCAGGTTCTGTGCCAATTCAACCTATTGTAAAATCGAGTTTCTTTGGCCTTTTCATGGGGGTGGTGAAAGCTGTGGGGCAGGGGGGTGATCGCCTTAAAAGGAGGATTATTGCGAGCTGAATGACCAAGGTAAATATCTGAAAAAAGGAGTAGAAACGTTTCAACTATCGGTACAGACACGGTTAAACCTTTGTATTGTCCGGCTTTAGCAGGATTAGGCCCGAAATACGCGGCGAGTTGTACGAAGACAAAGAGTCTTTTGTGGTCGTGAACTGGCGAGCCGTGACGTGATTTGCCGGTGCCGTCTCAGCTTGAACCGGCAAATCACGTTGACCGGTTGGTGGGCACGGATCAAGTCGCACCCCTTGAGGGAAGAGCTCCTTTGGCGCAATTTGTCGTTTGTCCCAATTTGACCTGCCATAAATTGTCATGCGCTCGACTCGCCGCAAGCTCAAGGCCTTTTCCCTTGTTGGAGAATCGGGATCATGGCGTCGTGAATCAAGCCGTTGCTGGCCAGGCATTCGAGTTGGAATGGAGAGAAGGGAGCACCATCGAAATTGCTGACCCGACCGCCGGCCTCGGTGACCAGCAGTATGCCGGCGGCGGTATCCCAGGGTTTGAGTTTCATCTCCCAGAAGCCGTCAAAGCGGCCGGCGGCAACGCAGGCAAGATCGAGACTGGCAGCTCCGGGGCGGCGGCAGGCCTGGGCCTTTTCCTGGAAATGGATAAAGTGGTCAAAATTGTTGGTCAGGGAGGAGGAACTGGCCGGCGCGAAACCGGTGGCGAGGAGGGCGCGATCAAGGCGGTTGATCGCGGAGACCTGCAGGGGGTGGCCATTGAGGGTTGCGCCTTGACCCTTTACCGCAACAAAGAGTTCTTCGTACATGGGGTTGTAAACGATGCCGAGGATCATCTCGCCGGCATTTTCGAGGGCGATGGAGACGGCGAACCAGGGGAAGGTGTGGGCAAAGTTGGTGGTGCCGTCGAGGGGGTCGATGATCCAGCGAAAGGGGCTGGAGGTCTGCGGGTAAGCCCCTTCTTCGGCAAGGATATTGTGCTCGGGATAGTTTGCCTGAATAACTCCGACAATCGCTGCCTCGGCTTCGCGGTCCGCTTCGGTGACGAGATCTTTGGCGCTCTTCTCTTCGATGTGCAGCCGGGTGCCGAATTTGCTGCGCAGGACTGCGCCGCCGGCGCGGGCCGCGGCCAGAGCGGTCTCTTTCATGGGGAATTCCTTTTCTCCTGGTCCTCGAACCCCCGCAGATAGAGGGTCCCACAGCCACCATCGGTGTTGCTGCGCCAGCGATTGGGGCGGCGAACCGAGATGCCCTTTTCGTGTAGATAGTCGTGCCAGTGATCCATATTATCCGGATCGCTGTGAAAGTCCATCCCGACTACCGGATTGTAGCGCAGCAGGTGCAGGGTGAAATCCGGCCAGCGTTGCATCAGCCGCTGAAGGGCGAGGAGGTCAGCTTCACGGTCATTCACACGACTGAAGAGGAGGTAGTTGATGCCGATCTTGCGGCGCTTGCGACGTGAAATCAGATGATAAATCCGGTCAATTTCAGTGCAGAGCAGCTCGAAGTCCGGCCCCTTGGGGATGAGTTGCTGGTGGATCTCTGCATCGGCGGCATGTAGCGAGATCATGACACCGTTTTCGGCGAGTTCGACCAACTCTGCGAGATGTTTTAAAACAACCCCGGTGGTGGTGACCGAGATCCCCGGTCCATTTTTCTGGCAAGCAAGCATGTAACTGCGGACATTCTCCCAGTTATGCAGGGGTTCGCCGATTCCCGAGATGGTCAGGCGCTGTGGTTCGAAGCCGTTCTGTCGCAATCGTTGAAGCTGCAAGTGCAGCTCGGCAGCGGTGAGTTGCCGCTTCAGCCCCTGGCTGCCAGAGGCACAGAAGGGGCAGGCCAGAGCGCAGCCGGCCTGAGATGAAATACAGAGGGTGCCGGAGCCGTAATAAACCGCTTCGATAACCAGGCCGTCGTTGAGGCTGATCGGGAATTTGAAGTTAAGGGGAGAATGCGAAGGGTTAGTTCTGATTGGACAGCCTGAGGTAGCAGTCAGCTTTGTAGAGACTGGCATCCGGTGCAAGGGGTGACGACTGGTTTTTTGTGAGAAAAAGGTCAAATGATTTCAATGCAGCGCGACAATCATCCCGCCGATAGGCCTTGACAGCCTGCTCAAACAGTTTCTGCCCGGCTGTGGCGTTAGCGGCAAGTGCCGCACGGTGTTTATTAGTTGATGGCTTAGCGGCAACCGACTTTTTATGTACTTTTTTGCCACCATACAACGGCGCCTTAGCGTCAGGACGCGGTATTCTCTTTTGTGCAACCGGTACCTTGAACACATCCCCGGGATAAATCTTGTTGGGATTCTTGATGTCGTTAAAGAGTAAAATCTGGGGGTAATAAGAACCGTATCCGCTGAATCTGCGCGAGATTTTGTAGAGGGTATCTCCCTTTTTTACCGCCACCTCCTGAACCAGAATGGCATCCTTGCTCTGCGTGGTACTCCCGGACGCCACCACTGCTGCGGGAGAATAGAGATACTGCTGTTGACTCCATCCTGATGGCACATCCACAAATAGGAGTGTCGCCATAACCATTACAAATACATATCGCATCATGTCAGTACCTGTTCCCGATTTGATCTTCATATGTCAGAATGTTTTTAATCTGAATATTGGTCCCCATCCCGGTCCCCGGCTTCACCCGGAACGAGACCTTGATCACACGCTTCTCTCCAGCACCCAATTCACTGAATTCCCAGAGAAGTGTGCCGTCGTCGGCCGAATTGGTTGCCGGGTCGGTTGCAACCAACTCAAGCTGTTCCGGCCAGACACTCTTCAGCTCGACAATCCGTGCCAGATTAGATCCACGGTTGGTGATGGTCAGATCCGTTGATACAACTTCACCCGGCAAGAGTTTGCCGTCACGACCGCTCATGGCCATCTCTAGAATCGGTCGCGAATAGACCAGACGGGTAACACCGGCAAAGGAGCGAGCAGGCTCTCCCTCGGAAAGGAACGTAATCTGGGCGTTCTCTTCCGAACCGTCACTGGCTTCACGGGGAGTCTTAATCTCCATGACAATGCTGGCTTCCTCTTTAGCTGCCAGTGGACCGATCTCTGTGATGACCGGTTCATTGGCCTGCCTGATGCCATCATGGTTAAGATCATGGAAGATTGTTACGGCCTGCCGGGCATCCCCGCCAGGGACAATGCTGAACTTTTCGCGCACGTTACCGCTGTTAGTCACCACAAATGGCACCGATACCGTCTGGCCGGGGATCACCACCAGTCGTTCAGAACCGGTGTGAACCTGAAGCCCGTGTTGCGGTTGAACATAGATAGCAGAAGAGACAATAACGGTTGTCGTTTTCAAAAGGTTGTTGTGCAACTCGGCCCTGGTCAAGATCTCCTGACCGGCCAATGAGTCCTCCTTGAGCTGAAAGGTCAGATTGAATTCCCGACTTTCACCGGACTTGAGCTGCACGCCATCCATCACAAGTGCTGCTTTCATTTCCTGACGGAAACCATTTTTTTCATAGTCGATCGGCTCCAGTTGGGGCGGGAAGTTCAGCCGGAAAGTGACATTGCCAGCCCCGGCTGAGCCGATATTCATAATTGTTACTTTATAAGTAATCTTCGCACCAGGCAGCAGGTCGCTGTGATCTGCCTTAACGGTCGCACGTAGCAGTGGAGCCGAAGCGATGACTTTCACCTCGCGAGATTGTGAAGCCTCACTCACTGTCCGTGAGGCGGCCTTGACCGGGTAAGAAAAGCGCAGGCCGTCGATACTGGTTGCGGGGATCGTCAGATGGATGAGGCCTTTAAAGGATTCACCGGGGGCCAGCAGGCTGGTCTGATTAATGGCTTGGGCAGGGGATGCGGCAGAAGAGAATTCTGTTGAAAAGTTAACCGGGAAACCGGATTCCAGATAGAAAGAGTCGCTGCCATTGCCCTGGTTGATGATTTCAAAGGGGAGGCTGACTCGTTGAGCAACATTGAAGGACTGTGCCTGGGGTGGCAGGTTGAACTCAATTCCTGCCAACTGGGCAACTTCGAGACGCAGTATCTGGGATGTTTCTGAGGGAGGGTCTGCGACAGCAGTCCGTTGAGGCAGAGCAAATGCTACCCCCAGTTCTTTCAGTTTGACGGCGGCAGTCTCCGCCGCCTTGCTGTTTGGATAGTCGACAAGTATCGACTTATATTGTGCAATCGCCTTCTCGCGCAGATCAGACTTGGCATTGCGGGTCTTTTCTTCAGACGCCTGCTGTGTTGCTTGGCGCTGCTTATCTGCCAAGGTGGGGGCCTGCTTGTCAACCTCAGTCATGCCAGCGTTTTTCATTGTCTGCAATTGCAGGCGATCCTGCGTGGCAGACTCCCTTGGGCGCGCCTCGGCGACAACGGTGTGCGTCAGTTCGGCCTTTTCAGCCGCTGCGCGTTCTTCTGTCATGCTGGAAGTTTCAAGGCGTTTGATTATACCGGCGGGGAAGGGCCTTTGTTCTTTACCTATGTCAGTTGTGCCAACAAGCTGAGGCGCGGCACCATCGGCTGTTGTCGGCAAGCCGGTCGGCAATTCTTCGCCTTGATCATAACGGGCGGTCAGTGCAAGCAGTTCCTCATCGACTGTTGCCTTGATCGGGTTATCGGGATATTCCTTCAAAAACTGGGACATGACCCTGGCGGCATCCTGTTGGTTGCCGTTCTTGTAATAGGCGTTGGAAAGCCAGAACAGCACCATGTCACGCAAGGGCGTATCAGGGGCCTTTTGCAAGACCTCGTTCATTTTGAGAATAGCGACAGGATAGTTTTTCTGAAGGCTGGCGTTGAACCCTGAAATGAAAATCAAGCCATGTGAGTCTTCCGCATCCAGGCTGTAGGCAGGAAGATTAGGAGTTGAAGAAATTATAGCCAGTACGATAACTAACCTGATCAGGGTATTACGGCATAATTTCAGAGACATCACGATAAACAACCTCATTCTTGGCCGGTACGTAAAGAAACACACGGAGGGCGGAGAAATATTTAGATAAATAGATCGTTTTGATAGCAACTCTCCGCATCCTTGTCAAGATGAAAAAGAACATATGAAAAAGGATAGTGGGCAGCGGGTGAAGAGCGTGCAAGTTGAAAAGTTATTTGGGAAATCATGTTACTCAGTGAGTACTTTGCAAAGTAGGTGCGCTGCCATTTTTTTTATCATACCATTAAAAAAGTGCATTTTATTTATGCATTATCCTGAAATGTCGATTGTTTTTTCATTAAATTAACCTCTGGCTGTTACTATTTTATTTGGCATGAAATTTGTTATTAAATGACATCAGGTAAGCGTTGTCACTCCAAAGCGGAGGTTAAAACTATGTGTCGAATCGGCGCCATCAAAAGTCGTAATTACGTTCATCCCAGCCTCGCCCTGCTTCTCATGCAATCCCAACAAAAAGGGCACGACAATTCGGGCTTCGCCATGGTCATGCAAGACCTCGGTGGCCTCTTCGAAGGGTACAAGCATCTCCCGACCCTCTCCATGGCCTGTACTGACGAAGGGCTGAAGCTCGCCGAGGATATTCTGCACGCGGCCGGCTTCAACCGGGTGTTGCAGTGGGTCCCCGAAACCAACAATCTTCCCGGTCTCGATATTATCGCCATGCCTAACTATGTCTTCGAGACCTTTCAATATCCGAAAAATTACCGGTCTGCACCGCAGAAGGAGAAGGAAGAGCTCCTTCTGGAGATGCGTCTTAAGCTGCGTGAGGCACTGGAAGAGGATGAAGAAGGTTTTGTCTATTCCTTCTGGCCCGATGTCATCACTCTCAAGGAGATCGGCAACCCCAAGGATATCGGCACCTATTTCAACCTTTGGGAGCCGGATAACAGGTTCACCGCCAAGGTTATTACCGCCCAGTGCCGGCAGAATACCAATTACGACATTGTTCGTTATGCCGCGCACCCCTTCTTTCTACAGGGGTATACCGCTCTGGCGAATGGAGAAAATACCTTTTATCAAAAGAATAAAGAGTTTCAAGCCAAGCTGCATTACGGCTACATCGGTTTTGAGTCGGACTCCCAGTGTTTCCTTTACACTATGCACTATATTCACCGGGTTCTCGGTTGGCCCCTCAATTATTACAAGCATGTCATCACTCCCCTCCCGTTTGAGGAGTTGAGTACCCGCAATGACAGCGACGTCCTCCTCGCGATTCGGCAGTCGTTGGCCCATCTGGAGATCAACGGCCCTAACACGATTATTGGTGTCCTTCCCGACAGCACTCTCTTTACCTGCTGTGATGCCAAGAAGTTGCGCCCCATCGTCATTGGTCGTTCCGATGAGATGGTTGTCTTTTCGTCCGAGGTCTGCGGCATCAATGAACTCCTTCCCGATCGCAATTGGGAGGATGATATCTATCCCCATGAGCGCGAAATGATCACGATCGATGCTAATCTGGAGGTGCAGAGATGGAAACAGTAAAAGTCCAGGATCTGACCGCCAACGACCTCCCCTGGAAGATCCGTTACGACGCTAGTCGCTGCACTCTTTGCGGTTCCTGTGTCGCCACCTGTTCTTTTCGCGCCATTGAAGCCAAGGTCGAGCGCCGGCGCATGGTCTTTTCCGAAGGGGACTTCCCTGATCCGCAGCAGCGTTTCTCGGCGGTTCCGGTCATCCGTCAGATCAGTACCCTCGTCAGTCACTGTCGGGGTTGTGGCGCCTGTGAAAAGGTCTGTCCCAACGATGCGATCGGTCCGGTGCGAAATATCGACAATCGCCTGCCGATCGTCACTCGCTGCCTCTCTGGCGATTCGATCAAGCGAGGCGGTCGAAAGAATCTCGAATCGACGGTACGGACCCTTGACAAGATGCGCGTCGGTCGAATTTCCCAGATGACTGACCCCAGTCTCGACGCCCAACGTCACACCTTTGATCTCCTTGCTCCCTTTGGCCGGATTCTCCCGGCCGGGAAACTTCCGTTTCACCTCGGTACTGACGGCGAACTTGTCAAGGATGGTCAGGCACCGCCGGTCCGCTGGATCTATCCGGTCGTCATTGGCGACATGTCGATCGGCGCCCTTTCCTGGCGGATGTGGGAAGCGATCGCTATGGCCGTCGCCTACCTCAATGAAGAGTGCGGCTTGCCGGTGCGGATGTGTACCGGGGAAGGAGGGGTCCCGGTTCGTCTCCTCAAGAGCAAATACCTCAAATACATGATTCTGCAGATCGCTTCCGGCCACTTCGGCTGGAACCGTATTGCCAACACCCTGCCGCACATGGTTGAAGATCCTTGCGGCATCATTATCAAAATCGGTCAGGGGGCGAAGCCGGGGGATGGGGGCTTGCTTATGGCGCAGAAGGTGGCGGATCATATTCAAGCGATTCGCGGCGTTCCCAAGGCGGATCTCTTGTCGCCCCCCAACCATCAGGGTCTCTACTCCATTGAAGAGAGCGTCCAGAAGATGTTCCTCTCGATGAATGCCGCATTTAAGTTTCGGGTGCCGGTGGCGATCAAGGTGGCGGCTTCGGCAACGTCGGTTTCGGTCTTTAACAATCTTGTGCGTGACCCTTACAACATCGTCGGCGGCTTCTTCCTCGACGGCGTCGACGGCGGGACCGGCGCAGCCCACGAGGTCTCCCTCGACCATACCGGTCATCCCATCGTCTCGAAGTTGCGGGATTGTTACCTTGCCGCTGTGACTCAGGGACGCCAGGAGCAGATCCCTCTCTGGGCTGCCGGCGGTCTCGGTCGCACCGGTGATCTTGCCGCTGACGCTTTCAAGATGATGTGTCTTGGCGCCAATGGCGTCTTTGCCGGCAAGTTGATCTTGCAGATGGCAGGGTGTATCGGCAACGAGATGGGGCGCTGTAATGCTTGCAACACTGGCCTCTGTCCGGTCGGGATTACCACTCAGAACCCGACGCTGGTGCGGCGCCTCGATCCGGAAAAAGCGGCACAGAATATCGTCAACTACTACCTGGCGATGGATCAGGAGTTGAAGAAGTTGATGGCGCCGATCGGCAATTCGTCGCTGCCGATCGGACGTTCTGATGCGCTGATCACCACTGATCGAGCCGTGGCCGAGCGTCTGAAAATCCAATATGTCTGTTAACGGGAGGAAGATAATGCCCGCTCTAATTAATGGTTTTGACCATAACAAGAAAAGAATTTCGACTCAGGAACTCCTCGAACAGATCTATCAGGGGTTAGACGCCGGCGAGACCGAGTTCGAGGTCCTCTCCTCCGGTCATCATGACATCGGCGGGCCCCTGTGGTCGACAGATGGGCAAACTCTGCGCTTCAAGGTGAAAAATCCCGGGCAGCGGGTTGGTTCCTTTGGCCTCGCCGGAACCGAGATCATCGTCGAGGGATCTGCACCGGCGGATGCCGGTTGGCTCAACTCCGGTGCGATCCTGACCGTGCGCGGCGATGGTGGTGATACCACGGCGCATTGTGCGGCCGGCGGGAAAATCTATATCGGCGGCCGCGTCGGTACCCGTTCCGGTTCATTAATGAAGCATGACCCGGCTTTCCCTGCCCCGGAATTCTGGGTGCTGAAGAATACCGGTTCCTTCTCCTTCGAGTTCATGGGGGGCGGCACCGCGGTTATCTGTGGACTCGGTTGCGAGGATCTCGATTCCATCCTTGGTGACCGTTCCTGTATTGGTATGGTCGGTGGGACGATCTATGTGCGTGGTCCGGTGCAGGGGATTCCCGACGATGTCTGGCTTCTGGATCTCGACGAAGGCGATTGTGAATTCCTTCGTAACGGTCTGCAGACCTTCCTGCAACAGATTGAACGTCCGCAGCATCTCGCGACTCTGTCTGACTTCTCCGTCTGGCGCAAGATCGTCGCCAAGACCCTGGAGGAGCGCAAGCACATTCACCGCGTGACCATGCGTGAATTCCGTCTCAATAAATGGGTCGAAGGCGGGATTTTCGGTGATATTCTTGATGACGATTATGCCCGGGTGAGTGGTCTGGTCGGCATTGGTGAGGATCGTCTCAAGATTCCGCACTGGCAGGACAAGCGTTATGGCGCCCCCTGTCAGACCTCCTGCCCGAGCGGTATTCCGACCCAGGATCGCATTAATCTGCTGCGCGCCGGAAAGACTCAGGAAGCCCTGGAATTTGTGCTGCGCTACTCACCTTTCCCCGGTTCGGTCTGCGGCGAAGTCTGTCCGAATCTGTGCATGGATGCCTGTACCCGTCGTTTTATCGACCATCCCGTCGCCATGAAGGAGCTTGGGCGCCTCTCCATCGATGCTGTCGCCCCAGCCATTAAAGAAGCGACCGGCAAGTCGGTGGCAGTCATCGGCGGTGGTCCCGGCGGTCTCTCGGCGGCGTGGCAACTGCGTCTGGCCGGGCATGCTGTCACCGTTTATGAGTCCGATGTCGAAGTCGGCGGTAAATTGCGTCAGGTCATCCCCACCGAGCGTCTCCCCGCGGAAATCCTCAGTTCGGAGATAAAGCGGATCAAGCAGAGCGGCATTACCGTCAAGACCTCGACCAAGGTCGATGCGCCGCTCTTTGCACAAATTCGTCAGGAGCATCATGCAGTTGTTATTGCCAGTGGTGCCCATAATCCGGTGATCATCCCCTTTAGCGGCCATGAGCGCTTGGTGAAAGGCCTTGATTTTCTCAAGGCAATCAACAACGGCCAGCGTCCGGTCATTGGTGAACGGGTTGTCGTCCTCGGCGCTGGCAACGCCGGCATGGATGTCTGTCTCGGTGCCTACGCCATGGGCGCTAAACAGGTCACTTCTATCGATATCCAGCGTCCGGCGGCGTATCGTCATGAAATCGACCGCGTCGAATACCTCGGCGGCAAAATTATCTGGCCCTTCTTTACGGCCAAGGTCGATGAAAAAGGGGTGCATGGCAAGGACGGCCGCCTGCTTGAAGCTGATACCGTTATCATCGCCGTTGGTGAGCGTCCGGATCTTTCCTATGTGCCGCGGGAGATCTTGAATGACAAGGGGATGGTTGATGTTGACAGCTGCAATCAGTCAATCAAGATGCCGGGGGTCTTTGCCATCGGTGATTCGATCAAACCCGGCCTGCTCACTCATGCCATTGGTGACGGAGCAGATGTGGCGCGCTATATTGATGATTTTATTAGCGGTAAAGAGCTTCAGTCGATCATCAAGCCGCAATTGATTCCGCAGAGTTGTTTGTCAAAGGAGCTCTTCCGCCCGCGCAACCGTGGTCGGCATCGCCCCGGCGATCCCAAGGATGAGACCAATCGTTGTCTGTCCTGCGGTACCTGTCGCGACTGTAAAATGTGTCTGGAGGCCTGCCCGGAAGGAGCGATCCGCCGCGTCGAACTCCCTAACGGCAAGTTCGAGTACGTCTCCGATGCTGAGTATTGCATCGGTTGCAGCATCTGTGCAGGGATCTGTCCCTGCGGGATCTGGGCAATGGAGGTTTTGGTTTAAAAGATGAACGGATCGGGCGACGCTTGCGTCGCCCGATTTATTTTCAGCGTCACCCCTCGATCAAAAATTCGAAATCTGCCCGCGTCAACGGCACATCCCCGGCATCCCGTCCTTCCTCCAGCAGGGCTTTAAAGAGCTTTTCCTTGCGGCTCTTGAGCATCATCATCTTCTCTTCGACAGTGTGCTGCATCAACAAACGCAACACGGTCACAGTACGCGTCTGGCCGATACGGTGGGCGCGGTCGGAAGCCTGATTCTCGACCGCCGGATTCCACCAGGGGTCGAGGTGGATGACGTAACTCGCCCGGGTGAGGTTGAGGCCGCGTCCGCCGGCTTTGAGGCTGAGCAGAAAGACTTGCGGGACTTTGCTCCCTTGAAAACGATGGACAAGATCCTTGCGCTGCGCCACCGGGGTCGACCCGTCGAGCCGCAGCCAGGGGATCCCCTCAGCAGCGAGGGCCGGTTCGATAAGGTCGAGAAAAGTGGTGAACTGGGAGAAGACGAGGACGCTGTGCCCTTCCTCCATAAGTTCCTGGAGTTGTTCGCAGAGGGCGGTAATCTTCGGTGCTGCCCCTTCGATTTCGGCGCCGACCAGGCGCGGATCGAGGCAGAGGCGGCGCAGGCGGGTGAGGGCGGCGAGGGCGGTGATGCGGGCCTGGCCGGCGTTCTGTTGGCTATAAGCAGAGGAGACCGTCCCGCGCAGTTCGTTGACCGTCTGCTGATACAGGAGTTTTTGCGCTTCGTTCATCTCCAGGCGGAGCTCCATTTCGATCTTGGCCGGGAGCTCGTCGGCGATCATATCCTTGCTGCGGCGCAACACAAAGGGTTTGGTCCGGGCGATGATGGTGGTGAGGCGCTGTTCTTCATCTTTGCTGCGAGCGCCGCCAAAGTCCTTTTCATCGCCAAGAAGGCCGGGGAGGACGAGGTCGATAATTGACCAGAATTCGCCCAGGTGATTCTCGACCGGGGTGCCGGTGAGGGCAAGTTTGAAGGTCCCTTGCAGGCGCCGGGCCGCGGCAGTGATGCCGGTACGGAGATTCTTCACCGCCTGAGCTTCGTCAAAGATGATGACATGGAAGGGGAGCTTTGTCAGCTTTTCGATATCGCGGCGCACGAGGTCGTAAGAGGTGAGGACGACATCGGTATTTCTAAAGTCGGTGCTGCGGTCAAGGCCGCGGTAGATGGTGGTGCGCAGCTCCGGGGCAAAGCGGGCAATTTCACTTTCCCAGTTAAAGAGGAGGCTCGGCGGCATGACGACGAGATGCGGCAGCGCCTTTTTTTTCGGGGTGCGACTGCTGAGCACCCCCTGCTGCAAGGCGGCTAGGAGGCTGATCGCTTGCAGGGTCTTGCCGAGGCCCATGTCGTCGGCGAGGCAGGCGCCGAATTTGTGCTCGTAGTGGAAGGCGAGCCAGTCGTAACCATGGCGCTGATACTCGCGCAGCTGCGCCTGGAGTTGCGGCAGGGGGCGAGAGGGCAGGTCGGAAAAGTGTTCGAGATCATGAAGGATTTTCGCATCGTCCGCGGCGAGTTCGAGGCTGGCACCGAGGCGGCGGAGGGCGAGGCAATCGAGGATGTGCAGGCGGGGGATGCGCAGGACATCTTCCCCTTTCCGTTGGCGCTGGGTCGGTGCCATGGCGGCGAGGAGGGAGAGGGCCTGCAGGCTGAGAGCATCAAGGAGATGGAGCTCGCCACCGGCTTCAAAGAGACCGTCAGCGAGGGCGCGGCGCCACTCATCTTCACTGAAGAGGGTACCGTTGTAACGGATCTCCGGACGGAGTTCAAACCAGTCGATGCCGGCGGCAGTAGCGTTGATCTTGATCTCGATTGCGGCCGGAACCGTCGTTTGGCCAGCCAGGGAGAGTTCAACGCCAATCTCTTGCAGGGCCGGCAACAGCATCGGTAAGGAGCTGAAGAAGGAGCGGCGCGGCACCACCAGTTCGCCGGGGATCTGGGCATCGCGCAGGGCGGTGACACCGAAGTGCTGGTAAAGGATCTCCAGCAGCGCCACTTCTTTCTGGTGGTTACGCTGTTGCAGCACCCAGTTGGCTCCGTCGAGCTGCAGCAGCCAGTTCTCCTGCTGATCGCGGCTGAGAGCTTCTTCTATCATCCCCTTGGCTTCGCGCACCACGGCCCGTTTACGAAAATCCGGTCCCTGTAAAAAATTGCGCAGGACGCGGCGATGGGCGGTGATGCCGCTTTCACGGCGGGCGGCGAAGTAAGCATCATAAATGACACGGCGACGCTTCAGGGTGCGCAGCGGCGCCGCGACCACAGCAAAGCTCGCTTCACAAAAAAGGGCAAGGGCATGCTGGTCAAGGGGGAATAATCGGTTGGCTGTCTGGGTGACGGCGTGAATAAAGAGTTGTTCGCTATCTGTCGCATCGAGGATGACATCGATTTTATAATCGTTGAGCAAGCGCTGCTCCGGCGATTGGGCGTTCCCGGTGATGGCCAGGGTTAGGTCGTCCAGTTGCGGCGTTTGACCGGCGGCAGCGATCAGTTCGATGCCACTGAAACGCTGGGGGGGGATCAGGCAGCTGCCATCGTCCTGGAGGATTCCGTCGAGGATGAGGGTGTCCCAGAGCTGCCAGTTGTCGCTTGCCAGGCGCACGAAGCGTTTTGCTGCAAAGTCGGCCAGCCAATCCCGGATGCGCGCGGTGCGGGGGCTGATATGGCTGCCGTCATCCAGCAGGCGGCGAATAATCAGTCCTTCCAGTTGGAGATCGAGGTGGAGGGTTCCATGCCGTGGTTCCTTGTCAATCCGTACTTGCGTAAAGGTATCACCCTCCTGCATCAACAATGGCCAGCAGAAGGTGTCGTTGTCGAGGATTTGCGTGAAATGATTGGCCAGGAGGTAGCGATAATGGGCATATTCCATTGTCAGCGGTCGTAGCAGAAAAGGGATATCCGCTGTCGAGCTGTCGACCGGCTGGCCGTTGCGCAGCACCGTGAGCGGCAGGGGGTGGTCAATTTCATGGAGAAGAACGGTATAGACTGACGGACTCTTTTTCGCTGCTAAAGATTTTATGTCGTAGTGCTGCAAATTCATACCTGTCAGCTCGTCTGGACTGGATTTGTGCCAGCCCCGAAAGGTCAAGGGGGGAGGGCGAAAGCGGTTTTTTTTCAAAAGGTAAATTATAACACTGCCGCTGTAAGTTACAAAGTTTTTTTGTCCTTCCTTTCTCTTGACAGTCGTCGATGAAGCCATTACATTGACGCCCGAAACAAGCTCAGGAGGTTGTTAGCTATGCCGATGTATGAATACGAATGTCAGGCCTGCGGTAATAATTTTGAGGCCCGGCAGAAATTTTCCGATGCGCCTTTGACTGTCTGTCCCAAGTGCCAGGGTGAAGTGCGCAAGCTGATTTCTCAGGCAGGATTTGCCCTTAAAGGGGGCGGCTGGTACCAGCAGAGTTACGGCAATGGCGGTGCCGCTCCGTCTTGTGCTGCCAAAGCCGAGGGTGGCGGCTGCGCCGGTTGCCCCAAAGCGGCGCAAGAATAGATAAAGCCCCCCGACTCAAAGTAGCCGGGGTTTTTTATTTGCTCACAGGAGGTTTTCGGTATGGATAATCAGCGCAGGTCCGGGCCGGAATCCTTTTTTTGCGTTCAGCAGTTCTTGCCATGAAGCGGGCCATGCTGCTCTTCTCCAGTCTCTGCGGTTTGGTTTTCTGTACTCCGGGACTGGCTCTGTGCAGCGATCTTGGCTATTATGCCCAGGCAATACAGGGACATGTAAAAATTCTCCTGGCGCGCCGGCCGATTGAACAACTCCTTGTCGAGTCGAAAATTACTCCTGCACTTAAAGAGCGGCTGCAACTGGTGCTGGAAATTCGCGATTTTGCCAGTCATGAGCTGGACCTGCCGGAGAATGATAGCTATCGCAGTTATGCCGATATTCAGCGCGCCGCTGTCGTCACCAATGTGATTGCCGCCAAGGAGTTCTCTCTGCAGCCCCTGATCTGGTGCTTTCCTTTTGCCGGTTGCGTCAGTTATCGCGGATATTACGATCCCCGCAAGGCCGAGAGCTTTGCAGCTGGCTTGCGCGATCAGGGCTATGAGACCGATCTTTATGGGGTCAGTGCCTACTCGACCCTCGGCTGGTTTGACGATCCGGTTCTCAATACTTTTATCGATTGGCCGGAAGCGGCGCTGGCAGGACAGATCTTTCACGAGCTAGCCCATCAGCAGCTTTACGTTAAGGACGATTCTTCTTTTAATGAAGCCTTTGCCGAAGTTGTCGAGGCGGAAGGGGTAAAGCGCTGGCTTGCCCGCCAGGGACAGGCGCCTGCGGCGGACGCGATGGAGGAACAGGAGCGGCGGCAGGCCTTTGTTGCTCTTTTGCTGCAGACCCGGCATGACCTCGAAGTCCTATATGCCTCCGGCAAGTCGCTTCAGGTGATGCGCGCAGAGAAGAAGGCGGTTTTCAGCCTACTCCGTCAACGTTATCAGCTTCTACGGGACGAAACATGGCAGGGATACAGTGGTTTTGATCGCTGGTTCGAGCGGCCGGTCAATAATGCGCGTCTCGCTGCTGTCGCCACCTATCACGATCGTAAACCTTCTTTTCTGGCGCTGCTGCAGCGGACCGATGGCGATCTCAGCCGTTTCTATGAGGAGGCCGCCGCATTGGCCAAGCGTACCCGTGCCGAACGGGACGAGATACTGGCGGAACTGGCAAAGGCACAATAAATTCTCTTCGTTGCTATAAAAATTCACACATAACCGGAGGTTCGTGAGATGAACAAAGTAATCGATGGCAAGTTGATCGCAGCTGAAATGCGTAAAGAGATCGCCGCAGACGTGCAGAATCTGGCAGCCAGAACAGTTGTCCCTGGCTTGGCGGTCGTTCTGGTCGGTGAAGATCCGGCCAGCCGCGTCTATGTATCGATGAAGGAGAAGGCCTGCGCTGATACCGGCATCTATTCAGTAGAACATAAACTTTCCGCGGAGACGACCGAGGCTGAATTGCTCACGTTGATCGCCGAACTGAATAACGATGCCCGCATTGACGGGATCCTTGTCCAACTCCCCCTGCCGAAGCAGATCGACGAAAGTCGCGTCCTTGAATCGATCTCGCCGAGCAAGGATGTCGACGGCTTTCATCCTTACAATGTCGGACGTCTGGTTACTGGGAACCCCCTCTTCCAACCCTGTACACCTTACGGGGTGATGAAGATGCTGGAATACACTGGCGTTGAGCTTGCCGGCAAGCATGTGGTGGTGGTGGGGCGCTCCAATATCGTCGGTAAACCGGTGGCGCTGATGTGTCTGGCGAAACATGCAACGGTGACGATCTGCCATTCGCGCACGGCCAATCTTATTGATGAAGTGCGGCGCGCAGATGTGGTGATCGCGGCGGTCGGTCGGCCGGAGATGATCAAGGGCGACTGGATCAAGCCAGGCGCGGTCGTCATCGATGTCGGGGTGAATCGCGTCGGCGAGAAGAAGCTGGTCGGTGATGTTGATTATGCCGGCGCCTTAGAGCGGGTCAGTGCGATTACGCCGGTGCCGGGCGGGGTTGGTCCGATGACCATCACCATGCTCCTTTACAACACCGTCGACAGCGCCAAAAGGCGTGCCGACAAGGCGGGCTGTTAAGTTTATGGGGATTCTGTCCAATACCGTCACAATTTGTCACTACGAAGTCAACGGTCCTCTGCCGGACGGGGATCTGGCCGCCTGGGCGCAAGGGCGTCTTGCCGAGCGAGGATTTCAGTCGATCGATAACAGCAGCGAAGAGGTCTCGGTCGGTTGGGTGCATCTTGATGACAGTCAGGGGAGTGACTTCAGTCAGGAAGGAGATTTCCGTCGCGACAACTGGCTGGTCTTCTCCCTGCGCCGTGATCAGCGCCGCATCCCGGCCGGACTCCTCCGTGCCCACTTTGATCTTGCCTGTCGTGCCTACCATGCACAGAACCCCGGCCTGGCGCGGATTGCCAAGGCCAAGCGGGAAGAGCTCAAGGAAGCTGTGATGGGCTCCCTGCTGGCACGCACCCTGCCGGCGCCGGCTGTCTACGATATGATCTGGGATACCCGCGCCGGGACCGTCACCTTTACTTCGATTAGCCCCAAGATGACTGAAATCCTCGAAGGCTATTTCAAGCAGACCTTTGAGGGTCTGACCCTGACCCCCCTCTATCCGCTGCGCCGCGCAGAAGGGGTGGTCGATCCGGCTCTGTTGCTGAAGTTGAAAGAAGCGAATCGCGCCAGCAATGAGAATCTACTTGAACAGATTCGTGATAACCTTTGGTTTGGCGAAGATTTTCTCCTCTGGCTCCTGTACCGAACGATGAATGAAGGCTCGGAGTATGCTGTCTGTCGTCCCGGACCCGCCGCGCATGGCGAAGTCTTTGTCGCCTACCTCAATGACCGTATTGTCCTCCAGGGAGAGAGCAGTGGCGGCAGCCAAAAGATTGCCGTTAGTGGACCGCAGGACAGTTTCCGCGAAGTTCGCGCCGCCCTGCAGGGGGGGAAGGTTGTTCGCGAGGGGGTCATCTGTCTGGAGAAGGGTGAGGACTTCTGGCGTTTCAATCTTAAAGGTGAGTTCTTCACCTTTGGCAGTTTCAAGGGACCGTCGGTACGTCTCGAACGGGAAGATGTCGCTGACCCACAGCGCGAGCGCGAAGCGGTCTTTTACGAACGGATGCATATTATCGAAGAAGGATTGCAACTCTTCGACAGTCTGATTGCGGTCTTTCTCCGTGAACGTCTTGGCGACAACTGGGGCGACTTGCAGCAGCGCGTTGATCAATGGCTGGTCGAAGAGTAGCCCTCTTCTTTTTTGACATTTTGTCCAAGGGTTGCTAAAGTGCCGCCTTTATTATCTGAAAGGATCTCCTATTATTTATGTATAACATCTTGATTTCGTTTGCTATTGGCTTGATCGCCGGTACTCTTGCCGCCTTGAGTCCCTTGGGGCTCTGGGGTGGATTTTTTGTTTTCGTGCTGGTGACAGTGGCCGCAATTTTTTTCGCTACGCGCATCGTGATGAAAAGGGTGACAGCGATCATGGATGTGGTGCAAAAGGACCTGCAGGCGAATCACCCGGAGAAAGCGATCAAAGTCCTGGAGACGGCATTGGTTTATGCGCCCTGGCAGGTTTATCTCAAAGGGCAGATCCGTTCCCAGATCGGCATGATTCATTTTTTGCGCCGCGATTTTTCCACAGCCTTTGAGTTTCTCAAGGAAGGCTTCATCCGTAACTGGCCGGCGATGGGGATGCTGGCCGTTACTTATATGAAGAAGAACAAGTCCTCGTTGATGATCGATACGTTTGAAAAGGCGGTCTCTGCCAACAAAAAGGAGCCGATGCTCTGGAATCTTTATGCTTATTGCCTCGAAGAGACCGGTCAGCATGGCAAGGCTATCGAGGTTATGGAAAAGGGCCTGAAGAAGACCGGCGGGAATGATATCCTCAATGCGAACCTGGTGTTGTTGCGCGAGGGGAAGAAGATGAAGATGAAAGAATGGGGCGAGCTTTGGTATCAGTTCCATTTGGAAAAGACCGGGAATCTGGTCAAGGAGCAAACGAGAGCCATGCAGGGGCGGCGTAAAATCCCCATGCGCTGAGATATTTGCCGGCAGGAAATTATGTCAGATGAGTAAAAAAAAGAGTCATGATTTTAATACCAGCCCCTTCAAGAATTTGAAGGGGCTTTCTTTTCCGGTACAGGGGGAGATCAAGGCCGCACCTCCGCCGTTACCGAGGGCAGTCATTCCGGAATATGATTTTTCGGAGGAGATGAAAGGTCTCGGAGTAAAAATTCTCCCCACAGATGAGCGACTTGACGGGATTGAGCGTTCGTCAGCTGCGTCGCCCGCCACCGTCGTCAGACTCGCTCCGATCGAGCCCGGCAATGATCAGGAGCTCTTCTTGTCGGCGATTGAGGGGATGGAGGTTTTCTTTCATGACGAGATTCCTGATCTTGAGGTGCCGACTGCTGCGCCGCGTCGGATGAAATTGGTTGAGCAGGGTCGTTTGCGGCCTAGCGAGCGCCTTGATCTGCACGGTTTTTCCCGCAGTGAAGCGCGACGTCGTGTTGCGCATTTTCTTGAAAATGCTGTGCATCACGGTTATCCGCTGGTTTTGATCATTACCGGTTGGGGGAAGAACAGTAGTGGTGAAGCGATTCTGCGCGAAGAGATTGCGCGCTTTTTGCGTACCGACGGAGCGCCGTTGGTGAGTGAGTGGGCTTTTGCCCCGAAAGATCTGGGCGGCGACGGCGCCCTCCTTGTCTTTCCTCGTTTCAAAAATAAAAAGCCCCGCTGATTTTTCAGCGGGGCTTTGCTCATTAGCCTTCAGGCAGCCCCCGTTATGAGGGCTAACTTCGGCAACCTTCCTTGCAGCGGGTGATTGGACGGAGCATGTAGGTTAAAGTCCACATAGTTTTATCTCCTTTCCGGGGTTTCTCCCCTGTTAAACGAAAGCTGACCCGAATCAAGGGATGTTGCTTGATTCGTTTTTTAAATATATATCAGCTTCGCAATAATTGCAACCATTATCGTCAGATTTTTTATTCGAACTGGTTGCGGAACGCGGCAAAGGCGGAGGTCAGGCTGGCGACTTCGCAGCGCAGCTTGACAACCTCCTCTTCCAGGGCAAGGATTCTAGTTTCCTGTCCCTCAACATGATGGCGTTCCGTTTCCGGCGCCGATTCATGTTTCACAGACTCTTCAATGGCTGGTACGCCACTGAGAAGATGAGCAAAGCGGTTCTCCTTGCGACCGGGTAGACGGGGGAGTTTGATCAGAAGGGGTTCTTTACGAGTGGTTAGAAGGTGAAGCACCCCTTCTACGGCTTCGAGATTGCTAAAGGCATACATCCGTTCACAGCGGTTGCGCAGCTCTCCTGCGGTTTGCGGACCTCGTAACAGGAGTTCGCAAAGAATCGCCTGTTCTTCCGGTTCAAGGTAAAGTTTTTGCGCAAGGTTGTGCTTATATTTGGGGACTCGACCGCCGTCCGTTGCGGCCTGCAGCGCCAGTCCCTGAAATCGCAGGGCGTCGAGACAGAGGAGAACATCGGTTTCATCCAGGGTCATCACCGGGTCACGGTTCGATTTCTGATTACAGGCATTGGTCAGGGCATTAAGGGTGAGAGGATAGTATTCCGGAGTCGTCATTTCTTTTTCGATAAGGCAACCGAGGACACGGGCTTCCTGGGCGGTGAGTTGCAGTTCCATGATGTCAGTCCCGGTAACGTTTGTTGAGATCGCCATAAGCATCGATGCGGCGATCCCGTAAAAAGGGCCAGATACGGCGGACTTGCTCGGAACGGTTGAAGTCGATAGCGGCAATGAGTACCTCCTCGTCCTCCTGTCCTCCTTGCACCAGGATCTCCCCCTGCGGGCCGGCGACAAAGCTGCTCCCCCAGAACAGTGCGCCAGCGGTCTGATGCGAAGAGTCGGCTTCAAAGCCGACGCGGTTGACGCTGATCAGCGGCAAACCGTTAGCGATCGCGTGACTACGTTGAATGGTGAGCCAAGCGTCGCGCTGGCGTTCCTGTTCAACAGCAGCGTCCTGCGGATCCCAGCCGATCGCCGTTGGATAGATGAGGATATCGGCCCCGGCTAACGCCATCAAACGTGCACCTTCCGGATACCATTGATCCCAGCACACCAGGACGCCGAGTTTGCCGACTGAAGTCTGGATAGGGGTAAAACCGAGGTCGCCCGGGGTGAAGTAGAACTTTTCGTAATAGCCGGGATCATCGGGGATGTGCATTTTGCGGTAACGCCCGGCGATAGAACCGTCCTGTTCGATAACCACGGCGGTGTTGTGGTAAAGACCGGGAGCGCGACGTTCAAAGAGGCTGAGGATGAGTACTACTCCGAGTTCTTTGGCGATAGAACTGAAACACTCAGTCGAGGGACCCGGGATCGTTTCTGCAGTATCGAAGTTCGCTATTACTTCCTGTTGACAGAAGTAGGGACCGGTATGAAGTTCTTCCAGGACAATGAGTTTTGCACCCCGGGCCGCCGCGCTGCGGATGCCGCCCAGACTCTTTTCAATATTCGCTGCGCGGTCATAGGAGCAGCTTTGTTGAATTAAACCGACCGTGAGTGTTTGCATGAACGAGGTGATCCTTGATTGAATTGTGAAAGATATCCGGAACTATAGCAGAGCGATCGGTCTTTGGGTAGGGGGTAGGTGGTACGACAGAGATTGAACTGGTTTCAGTGTAAACTGCCTGGTAAAATCGATTCTTGTTGGATTACATGATTTTAATCATTGTGCTTTATTGTGATATTTCAATAAATTATATGAAGTTTCATGAGGCGAATTCCTGTTTTTGAAACAATGTTGTATACAAAAATCTCTTGACTTTGAAGGCCTTAATTGTTAGAAGTTTGTTTAAATTGAAGGGGATTAGCATTTGTGAAGCTAACCCTCTTTGTTTTTTGTTTATCTTCGATGATATTGAAGTCTCTGAGGATGTCCTGGTTTTATTTGTGTTGTATCGGTCGATGGGTTTCCCATCGAATATTGTCCATCATAAAGGAGAGAGAGCATGTCGACGTTGAAGGAATCGCTAAAGCAGAAGATTGAAGCGCACCGTCCGCGTACCACCCGTCTCGTCAAGGAATTCGGTAAGGTTATCATCGACCAGGTCAACATTGACCAGTGTATTGGTGGCGCCCGTGACATTCGCAGCCTCGTCACCGACATCTCCTACCTGGACCCCCAGGAAGGGATCCGTTTCCGTGGCAAGAATATCCCTGAGACCTTTGCCGCCCTCCCCAAAGCTGCAGGTTCGACTTATCCGACTGTTGAGTCCTTCTGGTTCTTCCTGTTGACCGGCGATGTCCCGACCGACGCTCAGGTGGCCGAAGTTGTTGCCGAGTGGAAAGTCCGTCAGGTCGTCCCCCAGTATGTCTTCGATGCCATCCGCGCCCTGCCCCGTGACAGCCATCCGATGGTCATGCTTTCGGTTGCCATGCTCACCCTGCAGAAAGACTCCAAATTTGCCGGTTTCTATAACTCCGGTAAATTCAACAAGATGACCGCTTGGGAATCTGTCTACGAAGATGCCAGTGATATTTGTGCTCGTATCCCGATCATTGCCGCTTTCATCTACAACCTCAAGTACCGTAATGACAAGCAGATTGCAATCGATCCGAAGCTCGACATGGGCGCCAATTTCGCTCACATGATCGGTCAGAGCGAGGAGTATAAGGATGTTGCTCGTATGTACTTCATCCTTCACTCTGACCATGAGTCCGGTAACGTTTCTGCTCATACCACTCACCTGGTTCATTCGGCTCTGTCCGACCCCTACTATGCCTACTCCGCGGGCCTCAACGGCCTGGCCGGCCCGTTGCATGGATTGGCCAACCAGGAAGTTCTCGACTGGACCCTCAAGTTCCAGGAGAAGTACTGCAAAGGCGTCGAGCCGACCAAAGAACTCATCAAAGACGCGCTGTGGGACACCCTCAACGCCGGTCAGGTTATCCCCGGTTATGGCCACGCTGTTCTGCGTAAGACCGATCCGCGCTACATGGCGCAGCGCGAGTTCTGCCTGAACACCCCGGGTCTCAAGGATGACGCTCTCTTCAAAGTCGTCGCCATGATCTTTGAAGTTGCTCCTGGCGTCCTCACCGAGCACGGCAAGACCAAGAACCCCTGGCCGAACGTCGATGCACAGTCTGGCGTTATCCAGATGTACTATGGTCTCACCGAATATGACTTTTACACCGTCCTCTTCGGTGTCGGTCGCGCCCTCGGCTGCATGGCCAACATCACCTGGGACCGCGGTCTTGGTTATGCCATCGAGCGTCCGAAGTCGGTCACTACCGATATGCTGGAGAAGTGGGCTGCTGCTGGTGGTCGCGATCTCGGCTAAGTTCAACAGTTCTATTTCGTATCAGAATAAAAACAGGAGACGCCGCTCGGTGTCTCCTGTTTTTATTGCAGGTGAAGAGTTTTTTAAAAAAGATACTGTCTTCTTGTCTTAATGACGTTATAGTTGTCGCCGTAAATATTTTAATCTGGACGCTTTTGGAGCCCTTATGCCGCAATATATTGATTTACATTTGCACAGTACTTCTTCGGATGGACTTTATGCGCCGGAAGAGGTCATGCAGATGGCCAAAGCAATTGGTCTTTCGGCGGTGGCACTGGCTGACCACGACAACATTGATGGAATAGATGCCGCCATGGTGGCAGGTTCGGCCCTTGGCCTTGAAGTCCTGACCGCTGTTGAACTTTCGACACAGTGGGGTGATTACCAGGACATTCACCTTCTCGGTTATGGCTTTGATCACCACCATCCCGAATTACTTGAAGCTTTGGCAGGCTTTCGGGACTTTCGAGAGCGCCGCAATGAACATATCGTCGAGCGCGTCAATGAAAAGCTGCAGGGGGAAGGGCGTACACTGCTCGATCTGTCGACAGTGCAGGAGAAAGCCGGGGGGACGATCGGTCGGCCGCATATTGCCATGGCGCTTCTTGATGCCGGACATGTGCAGAATAAAGAGGAAGCTTTTGAGCGATATCTGGTGCCGTGCAATGTCGAGAAGCATTTCTTCCCGATCGAAGATGCTATTGCCTTGATTCACCGGGCCGGCGGCGCGGCAGTTCTGGCGCATCCTCCGTATATTACTCCGGATCGCCGTACCCTTGAAGGTCTGGTCAAGACCTTTACAAAGCTGGGCCTTGACGGTATCGAGGCTTACAATAACGGTGCAGACAATGACATGATCGATTGGACTATCTCTCTGGCGCGGCGCAATGGCCTGGTCGTCACCGGTGGTTCTGACTTCCATGGTGCTGACGGTGAAGTTTTGACCCTGGGTGGGCATCGCGGCAACCTCAAAGTTCCCGTTAAGTATCTCGATGAAGTCAACGCTGCCATTTATCGCCGGCAGCAGGAGGTTTAATGCTTCCGTTGCAATCGTTCTTTGCTACCGCCCCCCTCGGGGTTGAGCCCCTCCTGGCTGAAGAGTTACGTTCTCTCGGCGCGATTTCTTTGCGTGAAACCCGAGCAGGGGTCTACTTTAGCGGCACACTCGAACTCGCATATCGCGTCTGCCTCTGGTCGCGTCTGGCGAGCAGGGTTTTTTTGCCCTTGGCGGAATACGCAGCCACTACGCCGCAAGAGCTTTATGAAGGCGCGAGAAATATCCCCTGGAGCGAACATCTCGATAGCGGTGCCACCTTTGCCGTCGATGCCACGATCACTTCCTCTGAAATCACCCATTCCCGCTTTGCCGCACTCAAGATCAAGGATGCCATCGTCGATGTGCTGCGCGAAGAGCGGGGTTTTCGCCCTGACGTCGATGTCGAGAAGCCGGATCTGCGCCTCAACCTGTATCTGCGCCGGGACCGGGCAATTGTTTCTCTCGATCTTTCCGGCGAGAGTCTGCACAAACGCGGCTATCGTCACGAGACCGTCCTTGCCCCCCTTAAAGAAAATCTGGCGGCAGCGATTCTCCTGCGTGCCGGTTGGGCAAAGATTGCGGCTGATGGCGGCTCGCTGATCGATCCAATGTGCGGTTCAGGAACCTTTGTTATCGAAGCGGCATTGATTGCGGCTGATATCGCACCGGGACTGTACCGGGAGGATTTCGGCTTCAAGCGTTGGCGTGGTCATGATGATGCCCTTTGGCGTCCGTTGCTGGCTGAAGCCCGACAACGTCGCGAAGTCGGCATGACCCGTCTGCCCCTCCTTTACGGATTTGACAGTGCTGTCGGAGCGATCAGGTCAGCGCGCATCAATGCCGATGCCGCCGGGTTTGGCGGCAAGTTACGTTTTGAGCGTCGGAATGTTGAGGAGTTGGTTCGTAGTCCCGGGAGCACAGCCGGACTGGTGGTCGTCAACCCCCCTTACGGTGAACGACTCGGAGAGAAGAATCAACTCGCGCCCCTGTATGGCGCTCTTGGTGCCCGGTTGCGCAGTGAGTTTATCGGCTGGAAGGCGGCGATCTTTACCGGTAATCCTGATTTGGCGCGGGCGATGGAGATCCGGCCGGTCAAGCAGAATACCCTTTTCAATGGCGCCCTGGAGTGCCGTCTTCTCCACTTTCAGATCGAAAACGAATATTTTTATGGTGCCGCCACCCGTCCTCCCGGTGAAGAAAAGCCCCTTTCTGCCGGAGCGGAGATGTTTGCCAATCGATTGCGCAAGAATTTAAAGAGTCTCGGCAAATGGGCGCGGAGTCAGGGGATTGAGTGTTATCGCCTTTATGATGCCGATATGCCCGAATATGCCGTAGCGGTCGACATGTACGGCACGGCCGTACATGTGCAGGAGTACGAAGCACCGAAGACGATCGATGAGGAGCAGGCGCGCTTGCGGCTGGTTGAAATTCTGGCGGCTCTGCCCGGGGCTTTACAGGTTTCCAGAGACAAGATTGCGCTGAAGGTGCGGAAGAGACAGAAGGGGGCGACACAGTACGAAAAGTTTGGTGCCGAAGGCCGGATGCTGGAAGTGCGGGAAGGGTCCGCGCGTCTGCTGGTGAATCTCACTGACTATCTCGACACCGGGCTCTTTCTCGATCATCGCGATACCCGGCAGCTGATTCATGAACTAGCACCGGGCAAAGAGTTTCTCAACCTGTTCTGTTATACCGGCGCCTGCACCGTCCAGGCAGCTCTCGGTGGTGCGAGGAGATCGGTCAGTGTCGATATGTCATCGACTTACATCAAGTGGGCCGAGCGTAATTTTGTTCTCAACGGCATGAGTACCAGCACCCATGAATTGGTACAGGCCGACTGCCTGACCTGGGTGAAAGAAGCGCGGCGTAAATTCGATTTGATCTTCCTTGATCCGCCGACCTTTTCCAACTCCAAGTCGATGCGCGCAAGCTTTGATGTGCAGCGTGACTATGTCCCGTTACTGCGTTCTACCAGTCGATTGCTGAATCCCGGTGGTGTGCTGATCTTCTCCAATAACAACCGGCGCTTTAAAATGGATGCTAATGCTCTGCCCGAGCTGGAGATCGTCGATATCACCGCCAAAACGATCCCCCGCGACTTTGCCCGCAATCCGCGGATCCATAACTGCTGGCAAATTACCCGTAAAATCTGATCATCTCAGGGGTTTAGCGATAGTATGTTTCGCCGTAAAGGCTCCGACTGCCAAGACGATAGTCAAAGTAGGCGAAGATGGTGAGCGTTTCGTAGCGGTAGGCATCGGGGAGAAAACCGAAACGTGGAGCAGCGGCGATGACCGCCCGCGCTGCTTCCGCGTCGAGGCGTGCTGATCCGCTCGATTTGAGTAGCTCCGGTGCATTGACCAATACCCCGGCGCGATTGATTTCGATCCGATAGAGACAAACGCCAAATTCACCCCGAGCGATTGCATCTTTGGGATAGTCCCAGACATCCTCGACGGAATTTCGAAAGCGTTTGTAGAAAGAACCGAGAATATCTTTTTCGGTATCAAGCCAGACAGCCCGACCCTCCTCGACATCCCGCCGCATTTTTCGATTTATTTCCGGATCAAGATCCGCAATGCTCTGCGCTGCACTCTTTGCCGACATCAGCAGATTCTCCCGGCTCAGAATCGGCATATTCCCACTCTCACTAACAAGGGGACTCTTGGGATCGATTGCTTCCTGCTGTGCCCCTTCTGTTTCTTGCGGGAGTTCTTTTGTGGTCGGTATAGTCGTGGTGTCTCGTGAATCTTTCCCTTTGGGTGCTTCTTCACGTACAGCAATCTGTTCACTCACCGCTATCCTCGGCGCCGGTTGGGTGCGCGGGGTCTCCAGTTGACGGATAGGAAGATCGAGTTCGCGGGGTTTTTGTTCTGCTTCGCGCAGATCGACAAAGAAAGGGTCGGGGGTGCGGGTCGGGGGTGCTGGCTCCTCACTTCTGGTCGCAAAATATAAAAAGACCCCAAGGTGCAAAAGGAGAGAGAGCGCAACAAAAAGTGAAAAATGGCGAATTATGCGTGGCATGACCATCCGGTCTGAGAAAATTTTCCCTTAGTATAAACGATTGAGTGCGTACAAACCAGAGCTTCATGCAAAAGGCGGGGAAAACGGGAGGGGACGGTCACGGTGATTGCTCTTTCTCTGGACATCTGCTAAATTCTTTGATCATTTTTGTAAAGTTAGCCGTTATTTTGTGATGGAGTTTACCTTTGTTTGATTTTACGCTTCTTGCTACCGATACACAGACCGCTGCCCGTCGTGGGCGTTTAGAGACCCCGCACGGCATTATCGAAACTCCGATCTTCATGCCGGTGGGGACGCATGCCGCAATGAAGGCGATGACTCCTTTGCAGGTCGAAGAGTGCGGCGCGCAGATTATCCTTTCCAACACCTATCACCTGCATCTGAAACCAGGGGAAGCTTTGGTGCAAAAAGCCGGAGGTCTGCACCAGTTTATGAACTGGCATAAGCCGATCCTCACGGATAGCGGCGGTTTTCAGGTCTTTTCCCTACCCAAAAAACGGATTACCGAGGATGGAGTCTTTTTCCGTCATGAAGTGAGCGGCGAGGAGATTTTTCTCGGGCCCAAAGAGGCGATCACGATTGAAAATGCTCTCGGCGCCGATATCATTATGGCCTTTGATGAATGTATCCCTTATCCGGCAACCCATGACTATGCTGCCAAGTCGATCAAAAAGACCTTGCGTTGGGCCGAAACTTGTCTGAAATCGCACAAACGTTCCCATGATCAAGCCCTGTTCGGCATTGTCCAAGGGAGTGTTTATGAAGATTTACGGCGGGAATGCGCGCTCGAACTGGCGGGGCTCGATCTCCCCGGTTACGCCATCGGCGGGGTTTCGGTCGGTGAAGGTCTCGAATTGCTGAAGAAGGTTGTCGATTACACCGCCCCCTTTCTGCCGGTCAATAAACCGCGCTATCTGATGGGGGTCGGGTTGCCGGAAGATATACTTGAAAGCGTTGAGCGCGGGATGGATATGTTCGACTGTGTTATCCCCACCCGCTATGCGCGCAGCGCCACTCTTTTCACAACCCGCGGCAAGTTGCGCTTGACCAGTCGGCGCTTCCGGCGCGATTTCTTCCCGATCGATGCCAGTTGTGACTGCTATTGCTGTAAGAACTTTACGCGTGCCTATCTGCATCATCTGTATAACGCCAATGAAATTCTTTCGGCGATCCTGGCGGCGATTCATAATGTCCATTTTTACCTGAAAATGATGGAAGGGGCCCGCACTGCCATCGAGCAGGGCGCCTTTGCAGATTATAAAGCTGATTTTTTGGGACGTTATCTTGCTGCAGGGACAGATCGGGATGACGATTAGCTGGGAATTTTATTTGTACACTGTGGTGAAAAGGAGAAAAGCATATGAATAAAAGGTATGTCATGGGATTGGCCGCCATCGTAGCAGTGACCTGCATGTCGACGGCGCAAGCAATGGACACGTTTATGGTCGGTCCGCGTGCCATGGGGATGGCCGGAGCGAATGTCGCGTCGGTCGACAACAACAGCGCGCAATATTACAACCCGGCGGCCTTTGGTTTCTTTGGTCGGCACAATGAGGATGAATCTGATAATAAACTTGGTCGCAAGGATTTAGGTTTTGATGTTTATGCCGGGGCCGGCGTTGATATCAAGAAGGATATGGGGAAATATCTTGATACGCTTGCCGACATTGAAATTGGTGACCTGAGTGACTATGGCATTCAAAATGAAAGTGATCTTCAGGATATTGTCAACCTGGTGACCAGTTTGAACGGACTGGATGAGCCGGGGAATGCTTTGATGGTCGATGTGAACGCCGGCACCAGCCTGCGCTTTAAAAACTTTGGGATTGGGGCAAGAGGGTATTCTCAAGTTGTTGTTTATGTCCCTGAAAACACTATTGATACGACTAACTTGGGTCTGACATTGAATTCTGGAAATCTCTCCAGCGATATCAATGCAGCAGCTCCAACAACTGGTATCAGTTATGATGGTACGGCGACTTATTTCACAACAGCTCAATACGATTTATTGCTTATTGCTTTGGGTGGGAATACTCCCTTAAATTCTCAGGCTGCTGATGTTATCGAATATTACGCCGCACAGCAGGGACTTACACTGCAGCAAGCAGATGAACTGGTCAATACGTTCGGGAATATAAATACAGCAGCAGGAACACTTAATCAAAATACCACGACTGTCGTATTGAATGGATTTGGTGTCGCTGAAGTTCCCCTGACTTATGGTTACGCCCTGAATGATAATATTGCGATGGGTGCCAACCTCAAGGTGATGAAGGGGCGCGTCTATGGTACGGAAGTGCTTGTCTTTAATGAAGATTCTGGTGACGTTCTTGAGAAATCTGATGAAAATTATCAGGAGACAACCACTTATGGGGTTGATCTCGGGGTGTTGGCCCGTTATGGCATGTTCAATTTTGGTCTAGTCGGCCGCAACTTGAATTCACCAAAATTTGACGGCTTTGAAAAGGACATCTTTTATAATTTTGCTGACGGGACTCCTAACCCGGTTCCGAAAAAATTAACTGTGGCGGATGTGAAACTTAAGCCCCAAGCTACTGCTGGTATCGCCTTTATTCCTTTTGAAACCTTGACGATTGAAGTTGATTACGATCTAACCAAGAATGAAACAGCTTTGACTGATTACAAGACCCAGAATTTGTCTGCCGGTTTTGAATGGGACCTCCTCCGTTTCCTGGCACTGCGCGGCGGTGCTTATAAGAATTTAGCTGAAAGTGATACCGGTTTCGTCTACACAGCTGGCCTCGGTTTGAACCTCTGGGCACTTCGTCTTGATCTTGCTGCAGCCATGTCTCCAGATAAGGTTCAATTTGACGGAGAAGAAGTTCCTAAATTGGCAAAAGCGTCCGTTCAACTCAGTCTCGATTTTTAATATTCTTCATGGCTGTACAAACAAGGAAAAGGGGTCAGATACTGACCCCTTTTCCTATCACCAAGAAAGTTTGAGATACCCTATTCATGTATCGCCTGACCATTCAAACCTCCTTTGCTGCTGCCCACAACCTTTTGCAATATCAAGGCGATTGTGAAAATTTACATGGCCATAACTGGAAGGTCGATGTGACGGTCGCTGCCCGTGATCTCGACAAATCGGGGCTCGGTATCGACTTCAAGATCCTCAAGGCCGAGACCCGCCGCCTTCTCGAAACTCTCGACCATAAATATCTCAACGACCTGCCGATGTTCAAAGGGGTGAGCCCCTCGTCGGAAAATATCGCCCGTTATCTCTTTGAGGAACTCAGTCGCATTCTCAATAACGCGAACGTCACCGTGTCGCTGGTCAATGTCTGGGAATCTGATTTTGCCTGCGCGAGTTACTCCCTTGAGTAGTGCCATGGTGGTTGAAGTCTTCTCCTCAATTCAGGGGGAAGGACTGCACCTCGGCCGCCGGCAGATCTTTATTCGTCTCGCTGACTGCAATCTGTCTTGTGCCTACTGTGACACGGAGTTTTTTCGCGCCTCCCTCTTCCCCAGTGAAATTCGCCCCGGTTGTGGTTTCTCGACCGATAGAGAAAATCCGGTGCCGGTCTATGAAATCGCCGAGCTTGTCGCCGGGTGGAATCGGGACCTCCCCGGCGCCCACCATTCGATCAGTATTACCGGCGGAGAACCCCTCTGCCAGGCCGATGCCCTCGCTGTCTGGCTACCGGAACTGCGCAAAATCCTGCCGATACATCTTGAAACCAATGGCACCCTCCCGGAGGACCTGGTTCCTTTGCTGGGCGAGATCGACTTCATCTCCATGGATTTCAAGCTCGCATCAGTGACGGGGGTGCCGACTCCATGGGAAGAGCATAAGCGTTTTCTCGCCCTGGCGGCGCAGTCCCCGTGTCAGGTCAAGCTGGTCGTTGGACCTCAGACGTCTTTTGATGAACTCCTTGCTGCTGTTCGTTTTATTCACGAGATCGCACCTGATGTGCCGATGATCCTGCAACCCCAGACGATCGAGCGTCGCGTCAGTCTCGCTGCCCATCAACTCCTGGAGATGCAGGCGTTAGCCGCTGCCATTCATCATGATATTCGCGTTATTCCGCAGGTTCACCACTTTCTCAATGCCCCTTGATCCATAGGAAACTTCCATCATGTTGATCCCGGAAATGACCATGACTGACTTTTCTGCCGGCCTGCTAAGAAGCCGCAGTGTCATTGTCCCCTTCGGATCGATTGAAGAGCACGGCTCGCATCTTCCCCTTGATACCGATACCATGCAGGCCTGGCAGGTCTCTTTGCTGGCCGCACAACAGCGGCCGGTCTTTGTGGCAGCACCGATCCACTACGGTGTCTGCCGTTCGACCCGGCAGCATCCCGGCACCATCTCCATCTCTACCACCACCTTGCGTGCCCTGACGATTGACATCTGTTCCTCACTTTATCAGCATGGTTTACGTAACTTTATCCTGTTGACCGGCCACGCCGGCGGGACACATACATCGACCCTCATCGACGCCGGTGAGATCTTGCTCGATACTTTTCCAGATCTGCATATTGCCGTGGTGACGGAATATATGCTGGCGAGTCGGGCCGGGCAGGGGATTATTGAGACGGAAGGGGATGCTCACGCCGGTGAAATCGAGACCTCACGGATTTTGCACAGTCACCCTCATCTTGTTCAGGGGCGTGCACCTCGGGAGTTTCCTGCATTCCCTGTCGGTATCCTGACGCGGGACAAGCAGAAATATTGGCCAGGTGGGGTGATTGGCGATCCAGGCAAAGCGACAGCGGCAAAAGGGGAGAAGATTGAAGCTTTGGTGGTGGCAGAACTTTGCCGGCTCCTTGATCAACTGGAAAACAGTCAATGACAGTGTTCGAAATAATTTTCCTTTCTCGCCAGGTTTAGCCTCTGACCGACCATTCTTCTTCACCCTGTCTTCCCTTTGTGCTATAACCCGCCTCTATGCTGCAATTACGAAAAATGACAAAAAATTACGCCGGTCGACAGATCTTTAATGCCATTGACTGGCATATCCGCCCCGGTGACCGTATCGGCCTGTGTGGTGAAAATGGTGCCGGGAAAACGACCCTGCTGAAGATCCTCGCCGGCCTTGTTTCGGTCGACAGCGGTGATGTTCAGGTCGCTAAGGGGCTGACCTTCGGTTATCTCCCCCAGGACGGTCTCGAACATCATGGTCAGGGCCTTTTCAGTGAAGTTCAGTCGGCCCTTGCTGATTTACTGGCGATGGAAGTTGAGATTAAGACCCTGGAGGAGCGCATTAGCGTTTCGCACCAGGAAGCAGATCTTGATCGCTACGCCCACTTGCAAGAGGAGTTTCGTCATCGCGGCGGCTATGCAATGGAGACCGAGATTGCCAAGGTTCTGCGCGGTCTCGGCTTTGCCGAGAGCGACTGGGCAAAACCCTGTGAGCAGTTTTCAGGCGGCTGGCAGATGCGGATTGCCCTCGCCAAGCTCCTGTTGCAGCGGCCGAATCTCCTCCTCCTTGACGAACCGACCAATCATCTCGACCTCCCGGCGCGGGACTGGCTGGAAGAGTACCTGAAGAACTATCCCTTCAGTGTCGTCCTCGTCTCCCACGATCGCTTCTTCCTGGATCAGGTTGTTTCCAAAATCGTTGAAGTCTGGAACGGCAAATTAACGGAATATCCCGGCAATTACAGCCGTTATGTTGACGAACGCGAGCGCCGCATCACCGCCCTTCTCGAAGAGAAACGTCGCCAGGACGAAGAGATCGAGAAGACTGAGGCCTTTATCAGCCGGTTCCGCTATCAGGCGAATAAAGCCTCGATGGTGCAGAGCCGCATCAAACAACTGGAGAAGATCGAACGGATTGTCGTGCCGCCGCAGCGCAAACGCATTGCCTTCCGTTTTCCCGAGCCCCCCAAGGGGGGACGGGTGGCCATCGAACTGCATGATGTTTCCCAAGCTTATGGCGAGCGGACCATCTTTGCCGATGTCGAACTGATTGTCGAGAAAGGGGAACGGATTGCGCTGGTCGGGGCGAACGGAGCAGGGAAATCGACGCTGATGCGTCTTCTGGCCGGTGATGAAGCACCCCGTTGTGGCGAGCGGATCGAAGGACACAATCTCTCGCTCGCCTACTTTGCCCAGGATCAGGCCAAGGTCCTCACCCCGGAACGGACAGTGATGGAAGAGATCCTTGCTGCCGCCCCCTTCGATATGGTGCCACGGATCCGTGATATCCTCGGCACTTTTCTCTTCTCCGGTGATGATGTCCACAAGCAGGTGGTAGTCCTTTCCGGCGGCGAGCGTAACCGTCTCGCCCTCGCTATCCTCCTGCTGCGGCCGGCGAATCTCCTCCTCCTTGACGAACCGACCAACCATCTCGATCTTGCTTCCAAAGAAGTGCTCCTTGATGCCCTCCGCCATTATGGTGGAACCTTGGTCTTCGTCTCCCATGATCGCTACTTCGTCGATTCTTTGGCGACACGGGTGATTGAGGTCAATGACGGCCGGACAACGTCCTGGCTCGGCAATTACGAAGATTTTCTCCGCGCCAAGGGATTGCAGGGGGAGACGGAGCATTCCGAACTGCGCGTCGAACAGCTGGGATCGTCCTGCCCGGCGCAAGTCACTGGCGATGATCGCGATGCCCGCTTAAAGGCACACGCCATCCGCAAGGAGACGCAGCGCAGCGAACAGAAGCGGCTGAAGGAAGTGGCGGAGCTGGAGACAAAGATTGCGGATGGGGAAGAAGAGGTGGCGGCTCTCGAAGCGCTGATGGCCGATCCGGATCTTTACCATGATCCTGCCCGCTGGAAAGAAATCTCGGCCCGGCATGAGGTGCTCAAGGCGGAGGTTAACAACCTTTTCGACCGTTGGGAAAGTTTACAGGTGGATGCATAGTAAAATTGGGGAGGCAGTATGGAGCAGTGCAGACCGTTTGTTGTTACGATAGCGAGCGAAAAAGGGGGGGTTGGCAAGACCACCCTGGCAACCAATCTCGCGGTCTATCTCAAGGCGCTGAACGAAGACCTGCCGGTAACGATCGTCTCCTTTGACAATCATTTCAGTGTTGACAATATGTTTGCCATCGGTCCCCGGCGCGGTGCCTCAGTGGCCGGTCTGTTGCGCAACGAAGACCCGGTGGGACTCGCCCATCTCGGGGAATACGGCGTACAGTATCTTGCTTCCGAACGTCATCTCTCTCCTCCGGATGATGATCCCCTCCGTTTACGGACCCTCCTGGCGCAATCGACCCTCGGCGGTATTCTTATCATCGATACCCGGCCGGTCATCGATTACTTTACCCGCAATGCGTTAGCAGCCGCTGATCTCCTTATCATCCCGGTCAAAGACCGCCCCTCGCTGGTGAATGCCCCGGCGATCCTCGATGTCTTTGTCGCGGCCGACGGCAACCCGGAACACGCCTGGTTGCTGCCGAGTCTCATCGATGCCCGTCTAAAGTTACGCAACAACATCGGCATGCAGGAATTCCTTACCTTCTCCGGACGGGAAAGGGGCTTTCAGGTCCTTGACCTTTGTATTGCCAAGAGCCCCAAGGTCGAAAGCTTGACCACCGGACTGTCGAGCCGCATCTATCCGATTCTGACCCATGCCCGCGGCACCATCGTCCATCAACAATTCCGTCAGCTTGCCGATTTCGTCCTGGCCGAAGAGCGGCAGCGGCCGGCGCAACCGGTCCTCAAGGCCTTACAACCCCTGTCGCCTGGGCGTCTGCGGCGTTTGCAGAGAAAGTGTCCGCTCTGCGGCAGTTCAATCCAGTCAGAGGCCGTGCACTACTGGCATGATCAGCGTAGTCGCCGTCGCGGCGCTCTGCATCGTCGTTGTCTTGACCAAATCTTCGGCGATGACACCCTGGCTGATTGGCAGGATCAAGGCGCAAGTCTCCTTTATTGTGATCTCGACAATGCCGGTGTGAGCGGTGATGCTGATGAAGCCATCCTGCGCCTCCTGGACCGGCACGGGGAAGAGATTCAGACCCGGCCGATTCAAGTTGGCGCCGGGAGTAATTTTGAGAAGATCCTTGTGGCGATGACCGGACGTTCGGTCGGGGATTTTTTCCGCGAGCGTCTTTTTATCGATCTGGTTGCCGCCCCTTTAAGCGAAGAATTGTCTGACCCCCGCTACCAGACTTTTCATACTCTGCGCCGGATGATTCTGCGCCATCAGACGAGCGGTGACACCATCTGAGGTGAGATGAGGGCTTCAGTAATTTTTTTTCAACTCCGTTTTAATGAATATATGCCTCTGTCACATAGCGCCGCATCATAGAGTGGGTGTTAAAATAGTAGGCATTCTTGCCGATGGCATTCTTCATCAACCGGATCCAGCCTGGACGATCATTATAATATAAGGGAATAATCAATTTTTCCAGCTTATGGTAAAGATCGAGGGCGTCTTCAGCATCGTGGTTGCGATCCGGGGCAGTGCTGCTCGAAGTTGCTCCGATCGACCATCCTGTCACCCCTTCAATATGTCCTTCAATCCACCAGCCATCAAGGATACTGAAGTTCGGTACACCGTTGAGGGCGGCCTTCATGCCGCTGGTACCGGACGCTTCCAGGGGACGCATCGGCGTGTTGAGCCAGAGATCGACGCCGGGGATCATCTTGCTGGCAATCTCCATGTTGTAATTTTCCAGATAGACGGCCTTCACCATCCCTCCCAGCGCGTGTGTCCCGTCGATGATCCTGCGGATCATCTCTTTGCCGGCTGCATCATGGGGGTGGGCTTTGCCGCTGAAGATGAGTTGCAAACGACCGGCGCCGATTTTAAGCAGGCGGTTGATATCGCTGAAGATCAAATCACCCCGTTTGTAAGCGGTGGCGCGGCGGGCAAAACCAATAGTTAAGATCTCGGGATCGAAAGTGACTCCGGTCTCCTCAGCAACATATTGAAAAAGGAAGGCTTTGGCGCCGAAATGCGCGTCCCACAGCTCTTCATCGGGGACGGCATCAATGCGGACTAAAACTTCCGGCTCATTCGCCCAGCCGGGGAGATAGTCGTTGTAGAGATTGACAAAGAAGGGCGAAGCCCAGGTAAAGGGGTGAATGCCATTGGTGATCGCATGAATTTTAAAGCCGGGGAAGAGAGAGGTCGAGACTTCGCGGTGCTTTTTGGCCACACCATTGACAAAGCCGCTGAGTTTGAGGGCCAGGACCGTTAGATTGAGTTCCTCCGTACCGCCGAACTGTTTGAGGACATCGAGAGGGACAAGGGGACCGAGCACCTGCTCGACGAGAGGATAAGGAAAATGGTCGTGTCCGGAGGCGACGGGAGTATGGGTGGTAAAGATACATTGTTCTGCCACTTTATACTGATTCCAGGGTGTTTCATCATTGAGTTTGTTATGACGATAGCTTTCGTTCAGAAGCTCGAGGGTTAGCAGGGCAGCGTGCCCTTCGTTCATGTGATATTTGCGCACCAGAAAGCCGAGGGCCGCTAAAATGCGATAACCGCCGATGCCGAGGACGATCTCCTGTTTGAGACGATACGCAAGATCACCACCGTAGAGGTGATCGGTAATCCCTTGATCTTCTTCGGCATTGCCGGGAATTTTAGTATCGAGAAAGATGACCGGAACAATGCCGCCATTGGGGCTCTTGACTCGATAAAGCCAAGCCTGCACTTTGACATCGCGGTTTTCAATGGTCACCAGTGTTTTGACCGGTAAAAGCTCAAGCCGTTTTTCAGGAGACCACGGTAAGGGGTAAGCACTTTGCGTCCCATCCGCAGCAATCTTCTGGTTGAAATAGCCTTTGCGGCTGACCAGAGTTACGCCGATCAGTGGCAGGTTGAGATCCGCGGCGCTCTTGATGGTATCTCCGGCCAGGACACCGAGCCCGCCGCTATAGGTCGGTATGTCGTTGGTAATGCCGATCTCCATGGTAAAATAAGCGATTCGCGATTCTTTGGTAAAAGTCTGCCAATTCTGCATTGATATCTCTCCTTACCAAGATTTAAACTTCCCGGCTGCAACAGCCTTATTATACACATATTTTTATTGGAGCTTGCAATAGCGGATAAAAATCGCCAAAATTACCTTCCGGCTGGTCATTGTTCCATGTCTAAGGAACCTCTTCATGTATCTTGATTTTTACGGGTTAACAGATAAACCTTTCTCGATTACGCCCAATCCCCGCTATCTCTTCCTCAGTAAACACCATCGTGAGGTCTTTGCCCATCTCCTCTTCGGTATCCGCCATCACGCTGGTTTTATCGAGGTTACCGGGGAGGTCGGGACCGGTAAAACCACGGTTTTGCGCACCCTCTTTCGTGAGTTGGAAAGGGAAGAGGTGCGTATCGCTTATATCTTCAACCCCTGTCTGTCAGCGCCGGATCTTTTACGGACGGTTAACCGCGAATTCGGTCTCGAACATCAGGCCTCCCCTCCGGAACTCCATGCCGCCCTCAATACCTTTTTACTGCAGGAAAATGCTACAGGGCGGACAGTTGTCCTTGTTATTGATGAAGCGCAAAACCTGGCTGTCGATGTCCTGGAACAGGTCCGCCTCCTGTCGAATCTCGAAACCGAAACAGACAAGCTTATCCAGATTGTTCTGGTCGGGCAGCCGGAGCTTGGCGATTTGCTTGAAAAAAAAGAATTACGGCAACTGAGTCAGCGGATTACCGTGCGCTACCATCTGCAGGCCATGGATGCGGAGGATACGGCAGCCTACATTGAGCATCGTCTCGGTATTGCCGGCTGGAGTCGTGGCCATCTCTTTAGCTCTGCCGCCCAGAAGAAAATTTTTCAGGAAACACAAGGTAACCCGCGCATGATCAATATCCTGTGCGATCGGGCCCTGTTGATCGGCTATGCTGACTGTATCGAGCAGATTGATCTCCCTGAAATACGCCGGGCAGGAAGAGAGGTGCAGCGCCATCGGTCTGTTTTTTCTTCGCTTCATCCAGTAGTCTGGTTGCTGCTCCTTATCCCCATCGTTGCTGCTGTCGTGCTTTGGGCTCTGCCCGCTTCGGAGAAGATTTCACTGTCGGAAACAATTGTTCAGACTCCACCAGTCCTCGATCGCTTTACCGGAGAAATTCTTGCGGAACTGCGCCAAACCACGGCTGAAGATAATCGTCGAAACGCCTTGAACTCACTTGTGACTTTGTGGGGGGGCCAGCCGATCCCAGCGGCGTCAGCGACGATGGAAGAATCGCTCAACTTGAGCCGGGAACAGAAATTTGAGGTCGCGCGTCTGCAGGGAGATCTCGACGGCCTGTTACGTCTGCGTCTCCCCTTGATTTTGGAAATTATCGATGGGGTAGACGTTCGTTACCTGCTCCTTCTCGGTCGAGAAGCGGGTGGCGTGCGGGTCGCCCTGGACAACGACAAGATCCTGACAATTGCGCCGGCCCAACTTGCTCCGTACTGGAAAAACCGTGCCTATCTCCTCTGGAAGAATCCATTGGATCTATCGATCCGGCAAGGACCGCTAGCAACCGGCCGCGAGATCATGAACTTGCAGTCGTTGCTAAATGATGCAGGGAAGAGCGTAGCACGCAGTGGTCGCTATGATGAGACCACCAGTGCGGCTGTCCGTGCTTTTCAGGCGGAACAACAACTTACAGTGGATGGTATCGCCGGCTTGCAAACCTTGATTGCCCTTTACCGGGAGAGCCCTCAATACGGCTACCCTCTGCAAACGGCTGGAGAAGAAGAATGAGCTCAATCCTGAAAGCCTTACGGCGCCTTGAAGAGGAGCGGGCCCGCAAAAGCCATGTGGCGCCAGAGATTGCTGCCAACCTCTTGCGCCGGGGCGCACGGCGCCGATCGACTCCTCTTTGGATCTGGCCAACCGCAGTTGCTGTCGTTGCCGTGGCTCTGGCGGCTTTTTTCTGGTCGTGGCGTTCGGCGTCGGTTGGCAACAAAATTGTCACCCCGATAACGTTGCCGGCGGATATTCATGTTGCGGCAACAACCGGGGGGGGCAAAGAAGTGATTATAGAAGAGGTCATAGATCAACAGCGTCCCAGTATACTTTTACCGGCAAAGACGCTACAGCCGGCGCCAGCAGCGCCTGTTCTACCGGTAAAAAATGTTGAAACCGAGTTGATTCCCGCTGCTGTGGAGAGTCAATCCGCTGCACCGCGCGTCGAAGAACGGCAGAGTCCGGTCATTACCGCCATTGCCTGGCAGGACGATAGTGCGGCCCGTATGGCGGTGGTGGACGGGTTGCCAGTGATGACCGGCGAATTTGTCGGTACCGCTAAAGTCCAGGAAATTCTGCGCGATCGTATCATTTTTGCAGAGGAAGGAAGAATCTTTACCGTTTCTATCGACTCACAATGAAATAGACCTCTAACTCTTCCACTTTTCTTGATTTTTATGCACGGATAAACTATCTTCATGCTCCGTTTTTGAGCTGCCGGAGGTACGAATGACCACAAAGAGTCTGAGCGAACTGCGCAAAGAGATCGATGCCGTCGATGATGCTATTCTTGACCTACTTAATCAGCGGGCGCAGTGGGCTATCGAAGTGGGTAAGGCCAAGACCGGCGGAGCTCAGGACTTTTATATACCGGCGCGCGAACGAGCCATCTTTGAACGTCTTGCTGCTGCCAATTGCGGACCTTTCCCCCAGGAAGGAATTCGCCGTGTCTGGCGGGAGATCATCTCTGCCTCTCTATCCCTCGAACACCCGATGAAGGTTGTCTTTCTTGGGCCGCAGGCGACCAATACCCATGTTGCTGCCATGCGGCAATTCGGCTATTCGGCACAACTCATACCGGAAAAGAGCGTTTCAGCCGTCTTTGAGGATGTCAGTCGCGGCCGCGCTGATTTCGGTGTGGTGCCGGTGGAGAACTCCACAGAAGGGGTGGTGGCCCACACCCTTGACATGTTCATGGTCACCGATCTGGTGATTAATGCCGAAATCAAACTGGCGATTTCTCATGACCTCCTTTCCCTCTCCGGTCGTCTGGAAGAGATTACCCGGGTCGTTTCTCATCCCCAGGCGCTGGCGCAGTGCCGGCATTGGATCGAAGAGAATCTTCCTGACATTCCGCTGGTCGACGTTGCCAGCACCGCCCGGGCGGCGCAGATGGCCGCAGAAGACAGTTCGGTAGCGGCCGTGGCGAGTGAAATGGCGGCGACGTTGTACGGAGTCCAGGTTGTCAAGCATAAGATTGAGGATAATCCCAACAACTTCACACGTTTTCTTGTCATTGGTAAAAAATCACCGCCGCGCACCGGACACGACAAGACCTCGGTGATGTTCAGTGTCCGCGATGAACCCGGCATCCTTTACAAGATGCTTGAACCTTTCAACCGCCGTGACATCAACCTTTCAAAAATTGAGAGCCGGCCGATGAAGAGCAAGGCCTGGGAGTATATCTTTTTCCTTGATATCGACGGCCATATCGAAGAAGAGAATGTCCGTGCTGCCATCGAGGATTTGAAGGGGTACTGTCAACTCTTTAAGGTGCTCGGCTCTTATCAGAAAGCAGATCAGGAAAAGAAATGAGGTCTTTTTTTCTCTTCCTGTCAGTTTTTTTGCTTATGACTTCTGCTGCGTTGGCGGACTCAGCAGTCGAGTTGCAGATTCTTCAGGAGTTCTTTTCGCAAGAGGGGATGGAGAACCGTTCTGCCCGTTTGACCGGCGCTGCCCTGGAGGAATTTACGAGGCGACCGATGGTCGGGGTATATCTCCCGGAAAACGCCAAGGTGACCTTTCGTTTGCTGATGGAGAGTGAAATAACGGCGAGTTATGAAGCGACTGTCGATCGTGACGGCCTTGCGGAGATGTGGAGCGCCTTCTTTCACCGCGGTGTCCTCGGCAGCAAGCTTGAAGCGATCAAGTCCCTGAAGATCCCCCCTTATTTAGCCGCAGTAGAGTATCCACGACTTAGGACGCAGTCAGTGCGGAGCCCGCTACAAGAGGCGCGCCTGACGCAATTGCAGCGTCTTTTTATGCCGTCTGATAAGTTCCGTGAACACTTTAACCAGAACCGCATAACCTACGAAGCCCTCGCGCATTTGGTTGAAACCGGCAGGATGGAAGAGGCCGAAGCGGCGGCCGAAGTGTTTGCTTTGGTCGGTGTCCGTCTTTATCCCGCCAGCAAGAGTGCCGCGCAGATGGCTCCAGTTGTCAGTCCTGTCAGTGGTAAAGGACAGGATCAGAGCAGTCAACCAGGTTGCGAAGTGCGGGTCAGCGCTTTCCTCGATAGCGTTCTCGGTCTCCTCCATCTCCCGCCGGGCGTGAGTCCGCCACTGATGTCGGCTCATAACTATATCTTTGTCGAACCCCTCGCCGAGAATTGGTATCTCTTTAGGAATATTGCCGCTGAGCCCCTGAAGGAAAAGTCTGCAGCATATGAAAAATAAACCTCTGCATATTCCGGTTGTCGCCATCATCGGCGTCGGGCTGATTGGCGGCTCTCTGGCTCTTGCCCTCAAGGCCGCCGGTGTTGCCGATCGTGTCCTTGGCTACGATCTCGATGCACACAATCTTGAGCAGGCCTTGCAACTTGGCGTCATCGATCAGATCTGTATCAGCCCGGAAGAACTCTCTGCTGCCGATTTAATCTTTCTTGCCACCCCGGTTCTGGCCATGCCGGCCGCCCTGACGACCATCGCTCCCTATCTCAAGACCGGCGCGATCCTGACCGACGGCGGCAGTGTCAAGGCGGCAGTGATCTCTGTTCTTGAGCCCCTCCTCCCGGCGAAGCTGCGATATGTTCCCGGTCACCCGATCTCCGGCACGGAGCGCAATGGCGCCACAGCCGCCTTTGCCACTCTTTATCGCGGTAAACGCTGCATTCTTACTCCGACGGAGCGCACCGACCCGCAGGCTCTTGATCTGGTTACCGCTTTATGGCAAGCCGCCGGCAGCGAGGTGATCATCATGGATGCGGAGAAGCATGACCGTATCCTCGCCGCTATCAGTCATTTGCCCCATATGGTCGCTTATGCTCTGGTTAATGCCGTCGGTGCTTATGATCGGTACGAAGAGAATATCCTCCTTTACTCCGCCGGTGGTTTTCGGGATTTTACCCGCATTGCTTCTTCAGATCCGACAATGTGGAGGGATATTGCTCTGACTAATCGTGAAGCGCTACTGGAGATGATTGAGCGCTTCGAAGCCGATCTGGCCGGGCTTAAAGAGGCGATCCGCATCGCGGACGCCCCTGCACTGCACTCCTACTTTTTACGTTCTAAACTCAATCGCGACGCTATTCTGTAGTTAATCAAGTTCTTGAGGTGGATATGTCTGAAACTCGTATCGTTACCAAGTCTTCTCCCTTGCGCGGCGAGATCACCGTCCCCGGTGACAAGTCGATCTCGCATCGTTCAATCATGCTCGGTTCTCTCGCCCAGGGGAGTACGGTCGTGCGCGGTTTCCTGCATGGTGAGGATAATCATTCGACTCTGAAGGCATTCCGCACCATGGGGATAAAGATTGAGGAAGAGGAGAATGGTGTCCTGGTGATCGCCGGCAAAGGCCTGTGCGGTCTGCAGGAACCGGCTGATGTCCTCGATTGTGGTAATTCCGGGACGACGATCCGCTTGATGTCAGGCCTTTTGGCTGGACAAAAATTCTTTTCTGTCGTCACCGGCGATCGATACCTGCGCAAGCGGCCGATGAAGCGTGTGGTCACGCCGTTAACCTTGATGGGAGCACGCATCTGGGGGCGGGGCGGGGGAGATCTGGCGCCGCTGGCGTTTCAGGGTGGCGAATTGTTGCCGATCGATTATACTTCACCGATCGCCAGTGCCCAGGTGAAGTCAGCCATCCTCCTTGCCGGTCTTTCCTGCGATGGGGTAACGACAGTGCGCGAACCTCACCTTTCCCGTGATCACAGCGAACGGATGCTGGCTTATTTCGGCGCAGATATACGTCCTTTCGCCGGCGGTGTCTCCCTGGTCGGTCGCCCTCAGCTTGAAGGGCGGGAAGTCGTCGTCCCAGGTGATATCTCTTCTGCGGCGTTCTTTATCGTTGCCGCCCTGATCGTCCCCGGTTCTGAATTGCTGATTCGTAATGTTGGTGTTAACCCGACCCGCAGCGGGATCATCGACATTCTTCGCGCCATGGGGGGGGATATCGAATTCTTGGACGAACGCATCGTTTCCGGTGAACCGGTGGCTGATCTTTTGGTGCGCGCCAGTTCTCTGCACGGCATCGAGATCGGCGGTGCTGTCGTCCCCCGGGCGATCGATGAATTTCCGGTGATCAGCGTCGCTGCTGCCTGCGCCGCAGGGACAACGATTATCCGCGATGCTCAGGAATTGCGCGTCAAGGAGACCGATCGCATTGCCGCGATGGTGGCAGAACTGAGCAAGCTGGGTGCGACTCTTGCGGCAACAACAGACGGAATGATCATTGAAGGAGGCGGCGGACTGCATGGAGCCGCAGTCGATTCCTCCGGTGATCATCGTATCGCCATGAGCTGTGCGATTGCCGCTCTGCAGAGTGGCAGTGCCGTAACGATTCATGATACCGGCTGTACAGCCACTTCTTTCCCGAATTTCTGGGATCTGCTTGAAATTGTGCGCCGCTGATCACCAAAGGATCTCCTGATTATGAATGAATTGATTGTCGCCATTGACGGGCCTTCCGGCGCGGGCAAGAGCACGTTAAGCAAACTTCTCGCGAAACGACTTGATTATATCCACCTCGACACCGGAGCCATGTATCGCTGCGTTGCACTCGCTGCCCTGACGCAACGGATTGACCCTGCGGATCAAGAGCGTCTCGGCATCCTGGTGCAGCAGTTAAAGATCGAGTTTGTCCATACCCCGGCCGGTGACCTTGTTTTTCTTGACGGGGAGGATGTTTCAGTGGCGATTCGCACCCCGCAAGTCAGCCTGTTGACCTCGCAGATTGCCGCGGCGCCGCAAGTACGAGAGGCACTCGTCGCCTTGCAGCGTCGTCTCGGCGCGTCGGGCGGAGTGGTTCTGGAAGGGCGGGATATCGGCACGGTCGTCTTTCCGCAGGCACAGGTGAAGTTTTTCCTTAGTGCTACCGCTGCAAAACGGGGGCAGCGGCGTTTCGATGAGTTGATCGCCAAAGGGGTCAAGGTCTCTCTGCAGCAAACAATTTCCGATGTCATCGCCCGGGATCTTGCCGACAGCGAGCGTGAACATGCGCCACTCCTTCAGGCCGATGATGCACTGGTTATCGATTCGACGAATTTGAGTATCGAAGAAGTTCTGGCCCTGATGGTCAGGGTCGTCCAGAAGCGTCACCAGGATCTCCGGTAAAAATAAAACCTTTGTTTTTTGCGCATGCTTATGTTATTTAATTGCTCCCAAACTGATATTCGTGTCGTCGTGGTGCGAAAGGTCAGTAAATTCATCAGGGGGTAACTCTCACACATGTCGGTAAAAGAACAAAACAATCAAGATTTCAATGATGAAACAGGCTACGACGAATCAGAAATGAGCTTCGAAGACCTCTTCGAAAGCAGTCTTCAGCAGTTGGTTGTTGGAGAAGTCGTTCGCGGCACCGTTGTTCAGGTCAATCCTGATTCGGTGGTTGTCGATGTTGGCTACAAATCAGAAGGTGTCATTCCTCTCAGCGAGTTCGTCGATGAAGTCAAGGTCGGCGACATTATCGATGTGCTCCTTGAGCGCACCGAAAATGAAAACGGTCTGGTCAGCCTTTCCAAAGAGAAGGCCGATCGTCAGCGGATCTGGAATGCTCTTGAAGAAGGTGCTGTCATTGATGGTCGCATCATCTCCCGGATCAAGGGTGGCCTTGCCGTCGATATCGGCGTAACTGCCTTCCTCCCCGGTTCACAGGTCGACATCCGTCCGGTACGCAATCTCGACAAGATGCTCGGCGAGACCTACAAATTCAAAATTATCAAGCTGAACAAGCGGCGCGGCAATATTGTCCTTTCGCGGCGGGTTCTCCTTGAGGATGAGCGTGACAGCCATCGCGCTGATACGCTTGGCGCCTTGAATGAAGGTGATGTACTCGAAGGTACGGTCAAAAATTTGACCGATTACGGGGCATTCATCGATCTCGGCGGCATTGATGGCCTTCTTCATGTCACTGACATGTCCTGGGGACGGGTCAACCATCCTTCCGATGTCATCGCTGTCGGCGAGAAGATCAACGTCAAAGTTCTTAAGTTTGACCGTGAAAAACAGCGCGTTTCTCTCGGCCTCAAACAGGTCGTTCCTGATCCCTGGCTGGTCGTTGCCGAAAAGTACCCGGTCGGTTTGCGGGTCAACGGCAAAGTTGTCAGCTTGACTGATTACGGCGCGTTTGTCGAACTCGAGCAAGGTGTTGAAGGCTTGATTCATGTCTCGGAAATGAGCTGGACCAAGCGCGTTAAACATCCGAATAAAATCCTCACTGTTGGCGATGAAGTCGAGTCGGTCGTCCTTGCAGTCGATACCAGCAGTCGGAGAATCTCCCTCGGTCTCAAGCAGATTGAAGCCAATCCCTGGGATCTAATCGGCGAGAAGTTCCCGATCGGGACAATCATCGAAGGTCAAGTCAAGAATATTACCGATTTTGGTATCTTTGTCGGTGTCGATGAAGGCATTGACGGGCTTGTCCATATCTCGGATCTTTCCTGGGTGAAGCGGGTCAAACATCCGTCGGAACTCTATAAAAAGGGAGATACCGTTCGCGCGGTTGTTCTCAATATTGACCGTGAAAACGAACGTTTCTCTCTCGGGATCAAGCAGTTCTCGCAGGATCCCTGGCTCTCGATTCCCAAGCGTTTCGCACCGGGCACCATTATTCGCGGCAAGGTCACTTCGGTCACGGATTTCGGGATCTTTCTTGAAGTTGAAGAGGGAATTGAAGGTTTGATTCATGTCTCTGAAATCAGCAAAGAGAAGATCGATTCTCCCAAGTCTGTTGCTCAGGTCGGCGATGATCTTGAAGCCGTCGTCTTGAGTGTCGACACTGTCGATCGCAAGATCGCTCTCTCGATGAAACATTTGGCGGATCGCAAGGAAAAAGCCGATGTGGCATCGTTCCTTGGCTCTGATCGCAATGCGACTTCGAGTTTTGGTGATCTTCTTCAAGGTGCTCTGCGCGATAAAGCCAACAGCGAAACTCCTGAATAAATGTGAGAATGAACTACCGGGCTTCCACTGAAGCCCGGTAGTTTGAAAGACTATGAAAAAAAATCCGCTGGTGATGGCACTCTTAATCGTTGGTGCCATTTTTCTTTTTTTTGTGATCCTCGCACTCTTCTTGAGTCCCCAATCCGGACGCAGTGCCCGTTTTTCTTTAGGCACCAAAGTTGGAGTCATAGAAATAAGCGGCGTCATTACTTCTGCTTCGGAAATTATTGAAGATCTGCGTGATTTCGAGGATGACTCGGCAATCAAGGCAATTGTGCTGCGCATCGATTCTCCCGGTGGTTCTGTTGCTCCTTCGCAAGAAATTCATGATGCTATCAAAAAAACTGCTGCGATAAAGCCGGTTGTCGTCTCTATGGGATCGGTTGCAGCATCGGGCGGTTATTACATTGCGGTCGCCGCTCAGCAGATTGTCGCTAATCCCGGAACAATGACGGGGAGCATAGGCGTCATTATGGAGTTTGCCAACTACGAGGAACTCCTGAAAAAAATCGGCTGGCAAAATATCGTTGTCAAGAGCGGGCGCTTCAAGGATATTGGTTCTCCTAATCGACCCATGTCTGCTGCTGATCAGCAACTTTTGCAAGCGATGATCGATGATGTGCAGTCGCAGTTTGTCGATGCCGTTGCACAAGGGCGGAACTTGAGCCTGGAAGAAGTAAAAAAAGTCGCAGACGGTCGGATTATGACCGGTCGACAAGCCCTCGCAGCTGGGCTGGTCGATAAACTTGGCGGCTTAGAGTCAGCGATCGATCTTGCCGCCGACCTCGCCGGTATTGTTGAACCTGAAGTGATTTATCCGCTGGAACCTCCCCGGAAACTGATCGATTACATCATGCAAGGCACAGCAGATCACCTCTTCAAGATTATGCAGCAGCAGAGTCAGTTGAAATTAAATTTTTTATAACGCATGTTACAGGAGCCGTAGTCATGACCAAGAGCGAACTTATTGAACAGCTTTCTATCAATAACGAGCAGTTGAACAAGCGCGAATCCGAGCTGATTATCAATACAATTTTTGACAGTATCGGTGGGGAACTTGTCCAGGGGGGCCGTGTTGAAATCCGTGGATTCGGTTCATTTACCATCCGCTCCCGCGATGCCCGAGAAGCACGAAATCCCAAGAGTGGCGATGTTGTCATGATTGCAGAGAAAAAGACCCCTTTTTTCAAGACCGGCAAAGAGTTGCGCGAACGGGTGAACAACGGAAAAACAGCTTGATTGTTTTAGCTTCTATTTATCAGGAAAGGCTCCGGCGTATGGCGGAGCCTTTCTTGCGTAAGGCCTCTTATGAACAGCACTGACGCCTTTAGCCCATCATCAAAGCGGATCCACTGGAATTTCACTGTCCCTGCTGACGATGCCGGGTTGCGCCTTGACCTGGCATTGCCTCGACAATGTGCCGGACTGTCACGGACACAGGCGCGAAAAATTATTGATATCGGCGGCGTTCATATCTCGGGCCGACGGGTCCGAAGTTGTTCGCGAACTGTCAAGGATGGGGATGAGATTGCTGTTTATTGCGATGGTCTGTCCCTTACTCCTTATACTATCAGCGCTGACGCAATCCTTTATCGCGATGCTGATATCATTGTCCTGAATAAACCGGCAGGGATAGAGACACAGCCGACACCGGCCCGCTATCAGGGGACACTTTACGCGGCGCTGGCCGAATTCCTTGCTGACCCCTTTCGCCCTCAGCTGCAACCTTCCATCGGCATGGTGCAGCGGCTTGATCGCGACACCTCTGGTGTGATTCTTTTTTCAATCAGCCCCCGTGCCCATAAACCTTTAACGACAGCCATCACGACCCATGCGTTGCATAAAACCTACTATGCTCTTGTTGCAGGGGTTGTTCCTCCCGGCGAACATGAGATAAAATCTTTACTCGCGCGCAGTCATCGCGACAATTGCGTCCGATCCATCCCCAGGGGAGGGAAAGAGGCTGTAACTCAATATCGCCGCATTGCCGCTTCCGAAATCTGTACACTTGTAGAAGTCACACCGATTACCGGCCGCATGCATCAGATTCGGGTCCATCTCTCTGAAGCCGGCTTCCCTCTCCTTGGTGACACACGATACGGTGGCCCGCAACAGTTTGGTGACATGGCGATTCCCCGTCACATGCTCCATGCGCAAAGCCTCGATTTTTTTCATCCGATCACCCGGCAACCCCTGCAGCTTTTAGCTCCATTGGCGGCTGACTTTCAACTGCTGGTCAACCATTACCATTTATCTGTCTGTTAAGTGGTAATAATAGAGGTTTTATGTTGAACGCACCGCAGATCGATCCGATATTATTTCATCTTGGCCCCCTTGCTGTCCGCTGGTACGGCTTGATGTATCTACTCGGTTTTGTCGCGGCCTTCTTTATCATCAGCCGCCTCGCGCCCCGCCGAAACCTCGCTCTGGATCAAGATGCTGTTTCTGATCTCCTTTTTTATATCGTCCTCGGGGTGATTCTCGGAGGGCGTTTTGGTTATGTTCTCTTCTATAATTTTTCCTATTTTATTGATCATCCCCTTCAGGTTTTTGCCGTATGGCAGGGCGGTATGAGCTTTCACGGTGGATTGGCCGGGGTCGTCATTGCGACCTTGATCTACTCCCGTCGTCATGCCATTGCCATCCTCCCCCTCGCCGATATCCTCGCTATTGCCGCGACCATCGGACTCGGTCTGGGTCGGATCGGCAACTTTATTAATGGTGAACTTTGGGGACGCGTTACCACTTTACCTTGGGGAGTTGTCTTTCCGGCCGCGGGGCCGCAGCCGCGTCATCCGAGTCAGCTTTATGAAGCGATGCTCGAAGGGCCGATTATCTTCCTTCTCCTTTACTGGCTCTTTTCCCGCAAGGTCAGAAGTGGCATGGTCTTCTTCTTCTTCTTGATTTTTTATGGAACTGGTCGGTTTATTATCGAATTTTTTCGGGAGCCGGATCAGCAGATCGGTTTTCTCTGGGGCGGAGCAACGATGGGACAGATACTGTGTTTGGCGATGATTCTTTTAGGGAGCGGCGGTCTCTTCTGTTTAAAGAGTCGGGGGGATAAATGCTGAGTCCGAAAGGGATTGTTTTTGATTGTGACGGCGTTCTTTTTGAAAGTAAAAGTGCGAATCTGGCTTATTATAATGAGGTTCTCGGTGCTTTTGACGTCACTCCCGTCACTCTCGAGCAACATGAGCGTGCCCATATCTGTCATACTGCCGCCACGCCCCAGGTTTTTGCCGCCCTCCTTGGGCCCGAACGGGCCGCCCTTGCTCTGCAGATGGTGGTCAAGCTTGACTATAAAAAGTTTATTCCCTACATGACTCCCGAGCCGCAGATGCAGGAAGTCATTGCCACCCTTGCCGAGCGCTACCCTCTGGCAGTGGCGACTAATCGTGGAACAAGCATGGCGGAGATCCTGTTGCACTTTGATCTCGCTGCTTACTTTAAAGTAGTGATCACCAGTCGGGATGTTCCCCGTCCCAAACCTTTTCCCGACATGCTGCACCTTGCCGCCCGGCGTCTCGGCATCGCCGAAAAGGAGTTGCTCTTTGTCGGCGACTCAGAGCTCGATGCTGCAGCCGCAGCTGCGGCGGGGATGCCGTTTATTGCTTATCGAAATATTCAAGGGGTCGCACCGGTCATCAATTCACACCGGGAGATTTTTTCGCTGTTAAATCAGGAAGGATTTCAGTGAAAGGTTTTGACCATCTCGAGAACGTGTTTACCGTTCATCCGCTTATAGGTCACACTATCCATCAATGAACGAATAATAAAGATCCCGCGACCGCGTTCACTGAGATCATCCGGTGTACAGGGAGCTGCCAATGCCTGATTGGCAGCATCGAAGCCGTGTCCTTCATCATAAATTTTAATGATAATGCGATTTCCTTCCACGCTCAGAGTGATTTCAATACTCCGCGTCGGATCTCCCTTATTGGCGTGAAAGATGACATTCGCCATCGCTTCGGTCAAAACGGTATTCAATTCATAACCGAGCACCTCACGATTAACCGCAGAACGGGTCAAGGTGTGCGCCAGGTCTTCGCCGATCTTGCCAATCAGCCCGAGATAGCAGGTTTCATTCGGAACCTTGATGTTGATGTGAATCTTTTCAATCATCGCCGCAATCCCGGATTTAAGGAGTAACATCCTTCAAGTTGGCCAATGCCTCATCGCTTGTTGGGTAAATATCGAAGACCCGATGCAAACGCGTCAACTCGAACATTGATTTAACCTGTGGCTGCATAGAGCAAAGGAGCAGCACACCATTACGGGCGCTGGCGTTCTTGAAGCCTGAAACCAGAACACCAAGTCCGGAAGAATCGATAAAACGAACTTCGTTGAGATCAATGATGAGGTTGGTTTTATCTGCGTCAAACTGTTGCAGAATTGCAGTTTTCAGTTCGGGACTGTTGTGGGCATCGAGGCGTGCTTCCTGTACGGAAATCACTACGGCCTGAGGATATTCGGTGATATTAAGTTGCATATTGGTCTCCATTTCCAGTTAAATTAGCCACGACTCTATCATAACGGTCAAGGTCGGTCACTGAACTTTCATCGTTTTACAGGATTTTCATCAAAACAATCGTCACATCGTCCCGAAATGAACGGGTTCCGGTAAAGAGCCGTGCCTGTTCCATGATCCGGTCGATAATTTCTACGGTTGGCAATAAGTGGTATTCCCGCAACAATTCTTCCAGACGCTCCTCGCCAAAAAAGTCTCCGGTACGGTTCTCCGCTTCCGTCAATCCATCGGTAAAAAGGATCAGGAGATCGCCACTGGACATCTCGGTCTCTTTCTCTTCATAAATAACATCAGGTTTAACGCCCAGGATCAAACCATTGACATCGAGGTGATCACAGCGACCGGTTTCGGCTCGCCAGATCATCGGATTATTGTGGCCGGCACTTGCATAGCGAAGCTTCTGATTGATGGCATCATAGCTGGCGTAAAAAAGAGTAATAAACATTTCGGCGCGATCAAGGTCCGTAAGAATAAAGGCATTGACGGCACGAATAATCTGTGCCGGGCCCTGCAGTGACTCCGCTTTGGCACGGATAAAGGCGCGCGTTTCAGCTATCAGGAGGGCCGCGCCGATACTGTGTCCGGAGACATCGGCAATGACCAGATCGATCCTTTCCAGGTCACGATGCAGATAGTCGTAATAATCACCACCGATCTGATTGGTCGGAACGCAAAGTCCATGCAATTCGATCCCCTCGATATCCGGGGCTTGATCCGGGAGAAGGTCATGCTGGATATGCTTGGCAATCTCAAGTTCCTTCTCCTGTTCCTTGACAGAGATCATTTCTTCCGTCAGGCAACTGTTACGCCAGGCAATCCCGATCTGATTGGCAACACTGCTCAATAATTCAATGAATTCATCAGTAAAGAGACCTTTAACTGAAGTTGAATAAGCGGACATAACGCCGATTGTATCTCCTTCTGCAATAATTGGCATATGCAACAGGGCCTTAATCCCTAATTTTTCAAAGGTATGGTGCGTACTGGCAAGATCGTTGATAAAATTAGCATTCCCCTGCACAAATGTATCTTTCAGCAAGGGATCGTGAAGAATTCTGCCAATATCAAAGTCGGTATTTTCATCGAGGGGCATTTTTGCCCGGATCTGCAGATCGTCGGTGCTTTCTTCGTAAAGCCATATAACACAAAGATCGATGCGAAACTGATGACTGATGAGAGACAGGATCTCATCGAGGGTCGATTTCAGACTGGTCCCGCTGCCGACCTGTCGTGCAACGTCATAAAGGACGGCCAACTGTTCCCGACTTGAGGTGCGACTCAAGGTCACCGAACCGAAAACATTAAAAATCTCCTCCATATGACTGCCGCGCGTCGCCAGATAATTTTCGACTATAATCTTGGCCGGTGCCGCCCCGACACTCCCGGCCAAAGTTAATTCCGTGAAGTTTTTCAGGGCAGGGAGGTGCTCGTCGCTTAATTTCCCGCTGGCCTCAATCTCCTGGTGACCGAGATAATCGGCAATAGCCGCTTCTGCCTGTTTTTTACCGATAAACTTCCCGATCAATTCGACAAACTCAATAATCGTCGGCGCCTTGACCATACGGGTCAATTGCGCCGGACGATGCGCCGGTACAAAAACATCGACAAAACGCTGCGCTTGCTCCCGCTCTTCCTGGCTGCTTTGTGTCAAGAGCGAAATCGTCAGAAAAGATCCGAAGTTGAAGAAAAAGGACCAAAAAAGAGCATGGCTCCACACATCCAGACCGGTGAGGCCAAAGAGTGCAAGCGGACGCAACAGGCTAATCTGAAAGGGACCATCGATGACGATACTGGCAGGGAGGAGTCCGGCACTTGCGAAAGCCGGGACGAGAAGGGTGTAGGTCCAGATCGAAAAACCGAGGAGTAAACCGATCATGACCCCGAAATGGTTAGCGCGTTTCCAGTATAAAGCACCGATCATCGCCGGCACAAATTGCGTGACCGCAACAAAGGAAATCAAGCCGATATCGACCAGCGAAGTCGTATCGGCCATGGTGCGATGATAAAGATAACCGAGCCCCAGGACGAGAAGAATGCCGATACGTTTGAGATTGATCAATAGCCCGGAGAAATCTCTTTCATTATTGTGATTAAAGCGTAACAGCACCGGGACAAAGAGATGATTGAGAAGCATCGTCGCCATGGTCATTGACTCAACTATGATCATCCCCGCGGCCGCAGAAAAACCGCCGATATAAACTAGAAGGGCCAGCCATTTTTGGCCATTTTGCAGGGGCAGTTGTAAGACAAAGAAATCTGCAGCAACTGTATTCCCCTGATTGAAGAGGAGTCCCGCCATGGCGATAGGGGTGGCAAAAAGGGTGATGAGGAACATATAAGCCGGGAATTTCCACATCGCCTGACGAATATGATCTTCATTGTTATTTTCGATAACCAGCATGTGAAACTGGCGGGGGAGGAGCATGACTGCGGCCATGGAGATAAAGGTCAGGGAAAACCAGGTTGAATAAGAGGTAGAGCCTTTTTTCCCCAGGAGAAAAGCATCCTTAACCTGCGGAAAGCGGCTGGTCGCCTGGGTAAAGATATCGCTGAATCCGTCAAAGAGAAAGTAGGTAACGTAGATTCCGACGACAAGCAGCGCCACCAGTTTGACAATCGATTCCAGGGCGATCGTTGCCACCATGCCGTCATGGCTTTCGCTGGAGTCGAGAGTGCGGGCACCGAAAAGGATGGCAAAGAGACCAAGAACTATAGAAAAGACGAAGGCGGTATCGATAAAGGCAGGAAGAGCGCTGTAGTGCTCGGCCAGTATGTGCACCCCGCTGATGTCAGCGGTGGTGATAATGTCGAAAGTGCGGGCGACCGCCTTCAGTTGCAGTGCAATATACGGTGTGATGCCGATCAGGGCAAAGAGCGTCACCAGCGCCCCGAGGCTGACCGATTTTCCGTAACGACTGGAAATAAAATCGGCAATACTGACGATTTTGTTGGCTTTACTGATGCGCACCATCTTGCGCACTGTGAACCACCAGCAAAAAGCAACGAGGGTCGGTCCAAGGTAGATCGGCAGGAAATCGAGTCCGGAGGTCGCTGCCCGGCCGACGCTGCCGTAATAGGTCCAGGAGGTGAGAAAGACCGCGAGTGAAAGCGTATAGACCGTGCTGTTATTGACAATACCCTTGCCGGCACGTTGGCGCTTTTGCGCGTAGAGCGCGACCGCAAAGAGCAGACCGACATAAAGGAGCGTCAGAGAAATAACAAGGCCGGCAGAGAGCATCAGCTACCCCTTTTCCTTGTTGTGATTATGGTCATTGGAGTGATATCGGGAAAAAATAAAGATGACGAAGATCGAGAGTGGCCAACCGACTAAAAAATAGAGGAGGAGAAGGGGGATGCCGGCAATAAGGATAGGCTTGTCAAAAATCTGTACAAAGGGGTAGTTAATCAGGATGATCCCGAGAAAGAAAAAGAGCCGCCAGGCTTCGCGCAGAAAAAGGCTGTCAGGTTTCATAGATTCCACCTCTTTAGAATGACAAATTGAATTATAAGCAAAGATAGGGCGGCTGTCGACAGGAAGATTTATAACCGTCCCAACATCCGTAGTAAACCGTCCAGAACCGTATAAGGATGGGGTGGGCATCCGGGGATGTAAAGGTCGACGGAGAGGATATCCCCGATCCCGTTATGGACTTCCGGACTGTTGGCGAAGGGGCCGCCGCTGATGGCACAGGCGCCGGAGGCGATGACAATCTTCGGTTCCGGGACGGCGGCGTAGGTGTCGAGGAGGGCGCTGCGCATATTCTCTGTGACCGGACCGGTGACGAGGAGACCGTCGGCATGGCGAGGGGAAGCGACGAACTGAATACCGAAACGGCCGAGATCGAAGACGAGGGTGCCGAGGACATTGATGTCGGCTTCGCAGGCGTTGCAGCCCCCGGCCGAGACCTGGCGCAGCTTCAGGGAGCGACCAAAGAACCGCAGCATTTTGGCGTGGAGGGCCGTTGCCAGTTGCGCTTCCTTCTCCCCCGTCCACAGGTCCTGGCGTTGATTGGCGGCGAGACGGTGATCGGTGCTGAAGGACAAAGCGCCGTTCGGGCAGGCGGTTGCACACTCCGGGCATAAGAGACAGCGTCCGAGGTCGATCTGCAGGGTGTTGTCGCGCAGGGCGAGGGCGCCAAAGGGACAGCGCGCAAGGCAGTCATGACAACCTGGCGGGCACTTTTCCTGATCAATAATCGGCCGTCCCCGGAATTGTGCCGGGAGCGTCGGCGCTTGCTGCGGGTATTTACCGGTGCGATGTCCTTGGCGGATGCGCTCGCGAATGATGCTCAGCATGTCATGACTCCTTACAGATCAAAGCCGCAATAAGACAGGTTAAAGCTCTTGTTGCACAAGGGAAAGTCGGAAATCTGTTGTTCGCGTAGCGCCATCGCCAGACCGCTCCAGTTATGGAAGGAGGGGTCGATAATTTTGTAGCGATCGAATTTCCCGGCAGCATCGGTAATCCCCACCTGTACCAACTCCCCCCGCCAGCCTTCGACCATCGCCACCGCCAGAGTATCCGCCGCCAGGGGCGGAAGTTCGCGTCGCAGCTCTCCACGGGGGAGATCCCGCAAACTTTGTTTGAGCCAATGCAGCGATTTGTAGATTTCACGGCGGCGGATATTGGCGCGGGCAAAGACATCGCCGCTATCCTCGATCACGCAGTGGTCGTAGGTCGAGATATAGCCGCCGTAGGGGTAATGCAGCCGCACATCCCGGGTCAGACCGCAGGCCCGCGCTGCAACTCCAACCATTCCCAGAGCCTCTGCGTCATCGATACTCAGGGTGCCGATCCGTTCCATGCGCGCCAGAGCAGAGGGGGCATCAAAGAAGAGTTCGATGGCGCCGCGCGTCTCTTTTTCAATCACCAGCAAGCGGTGCAGCATGCGCGCGGCGAGTTCATCATCAAGAGCAAAGCCGACCCCGCCAGGACGTATCAACCCGCGGCTGAAACGACTGCCGCAAATTTCCGCCGTGAGGTTGAGGTAATCGCCGCGCAGCCGTCCGCAGAACGAAGCAGTTGGTAAGAAACCGACATCGCCGGCCAGGGCGCCGATATCGCCGACATGGTTGGACAAACGTTCGAGTTCGAGGGCGATCGCCCGGATCGCCTCGGCGCGAGGGGAGGGTGCAATCCCCGCCAGCGCTTCGAGAACCATACTGTAAGCACTGGCGTGCCCGGCAGTGGTATCGCCGGCGACGGTTTCGAGTTGATAGATCGACGCCGGATGCGGTCCGCCCAACAGGAGTTGCTCGATGCCGCGATGCTGATAGCCGAGGGAGATCTCCAGATGCATGACGTTTTCGCCGTGGCACTGAAAACGGAAGTGCCCCGGCTCAATCACTCCAGCATGGACCGGACCGACGGCAACTTCATGGACTTCCTCCCCTTCGACCCGATAATAATCCATCTCCCCCGGCAGCGGTCTTTCCTCTCCGCGATTCCAGGCGTCGCTGCCAGCACGCCAACGTCGATGGAAACGGACCGGTTTGAACCAGGGATGGCCGGTCGGGATGACCCCGTAGGCTTCGGCAATCTCCCGCTCAAAGAGATGGAGTTGCGGGCAGTGCGGGGTGAGGGAGGGGAAGCTGCGGCCGACTGTGCAGCGCAGAATCAGCAGTTCCCCTTCCCAGCAGCGGGCGATGATGGCAAAGAGTTCGAGATCATCCCCTTCCGGCTGCGGTCTCGCAAAGTAGGCAACAATCCGCCCACCCTTCTTGCACAATTCGAGACAGAGTTCACTAAAGCGTTCATAAGCCAGGAGGGGCAAGGCGGTCAGGGCAATAGATCCGGGATTTTTAGTGATCTTGCCAAATTCTTGCGGAGTCATCATTGCACCTCCAACAGGACGACAGCCTCTTCCAGTAAACGGCGCAGCGCCGGCGGGAGATAAAGTCCGAGCAGCAGAACCAGGAGGAGCAGGAGGAGAGGGGGCGCCACCAGCAGAAAAGTATCCTTGAATTCCGAGTCGGCGGTGGCGTCCGGCGTCCCCTGCACCATCCCCAGCACTGTCGATCCCATACCGATAAAGACGATCGCCAAAAGGAGGAGGAAGGCTCCGGCCAGCCAGTAGTGACCGCCGGCAAAGATGCCACGCAGTATTGTAAACTCACTGATAAACGGCCCGAAGGGAGGAGAGCCGGTGACTGCAAAAAATCCGGCGAGAAAGATCGTCCCCGAGATCGGCAGACGCCGCATGGAGCCGTGAATATCGGTGATCTTTTTGCTGGCAAAGGCGCGATGGATGTTGCCGACCGAAAGGAACATGCACCCCTTGGTCAGGGCATTGTTGACCAGATGCAGCAGGGCGCCGAAGGTGGCGAGGCCGCCGATGCCGATGCCTATGGCAAGGATCCCCATATGCTCGACACTCGAATAAGCGAGCATCCGCTTTACATCGTTCTGGCGCACCATGAAGATGGCGGCGATGAGGAGAGAGAGGACGCCGAGGGCGAGGAGTTGCTGCCGGGCCAGGTCTCCGAGACCGGCAGCATTCATCAGCTGTACGGCGCGCAGGATGGCGAGGAAGGAGATGCTCGTCAACCCGCCGGCAAGGAGAGCGCCGATCATCCCCGGCGCTTCGCCGTATGCGTCCGGTTTCCAGCTGTGCAGCGGCGCCAGTCCCATCTTGGTGCCGAATCCGACGAGGAGGAAGACAAAGCCGGCCCGCAGCCAGGCCGTCGAAAGGGCTGAGCTTTCGGCCAGGAGGTGGTCAAATTGCAGAGTCACCTCGACCCCTCCAAGGAGCGCCGCATAAGCAAGAAAGAGCATGCCGAGGAGGGCGAGGGCAATGCCGACGGAGCAGATCAGGAGATACTTCCAGGTGGCTTCGATCGATAAGCGATTGCGGTTGTAGTAGATCAGCGGGGCGCTGGCGATCGTCGTCGCCTCAACCGCCATCCACAGGAGCCCGAGGTGACGGGCCGCCGTTGCCAGGGTCATGGCCGACAGAAAGATCAGCAGGCAGGCGACGATGGTGCGGGTTCCTCGACCGCTGCGCAGTTGCAGATAGCTGACAGCATAAATCGAACAGGCAAAGTAGAGGGTCGAGGTCACCAGCAGCACAAGGAGCGACAAGGCATCGAGACCAATCCAGAGATTACCGGTGGGGGGATGCCAGGCGATGATCGCCACGCCGCCGAGGTGCAGGGTGCCGGCCAGGGGGAGGAGCCGGCAGCGCCATCGTTCTGACGGTAGAAATAGAGCCAGGGCGCCGAACAACAGAGGGAAGAAGATCAGAAAAAGGAGCATCATCTATTCCTTTAACGCCGAAAGACGTTCAGTATTCACCGTCGAGAATTCGCGATTGATCTGATTGATGACGATCCCCATGACAAAGATTCCGACCAGCATGTCGAGGAGGACCCCGGCCTCGACCATCAACGGCATCGCTTCAGAAAGGAGGATGCCGAAGATGAAGATGCCGTTTTCAAGGATAAGGTAACCGACGACCTGGGTGATCGCTTTCCGTCGGGTCATGAGCAGAAGAAAACCGCTGAAGAAGGTCGCTAATGCTGTCGGGATAAAGAGACTGCCGCGGTGTGCGGCAATCAACGGTAGGTAATTGGCAAAGATGAAAGCGCCGGAAGTGACCAGGGCACCAAGGGCGAGGGTTGGGATAAAACCGATCAGAGGTTCCATCTCGCGGCGGATGCGCACTTCCCGGATGGTGCGGGTGAGAAGATTGGGAATCAGGATCGCCTTGATCAATAGTGCCCAGAAAGCGAGGATCAGGGTGTGCAGGGAAAGCCCGTGCGCCACCAAGGGCAGCAGGGCCAGCAGTCCGCCCTGAAGGGCGACAGCGCGAATACAGGCGACCAGGCGCGAGGTGCCGAGGGTATAGAAGTTGATCAGCACCACCAGCAGCAGGATAAGGTTACTCAATTCGATCATCAGTGAATCTCCAATCGGAGTTATTCTAAATGGCATGTACGGGTGGTATTAAAATCGACCACCCCCAGCCCCTCCTTAAATAAGGAGGGGAGCTTAAATCTTGAAATCCCCCTCCTAAATTAGGAGGGGTTAGGGGTGGTAGTCGTAAGAAGAGTCCTTCAACGTAAAACCAGAACCAGGGCAAAGATGGAAATCAAGGTGGTGCCGATCAACAACTGTGGAATGCGCACCAGTTGCAGGCGTGCCATCACCGATTCGACGACGCCGATCGCCACGACAATGAACAGCATCCCGGCCATGAAGACCACAGCATCGACGCCGGGATTGCCACTGTCCCAGGGGAGGATGAGTCGCACCAGCAGGGCGCCGAGGACGAGCAGCTTCAGGCTGGCGCCATAAAGAATCATGGCGAAGGCCGGTCCGCTGTGATCGAGGACCATGACTTCGTGAATCATTGTCAACTCCAGATGGGTATTCGGATCGTCAAAGGGTATCCGGCAATTCTCGACGAGAAGGACAACAAAAAGGGCAATCACCAGTAACAAGAGGGACGCCCCGGCACTTTGCCAGGAAGTGACAAGATGGCTGCCCAGAAGTTGATTCAGGGAGAAACCGCCAGAGAGACGGACGAGGACGATCAGGGCAAAGAGGAGGGTCGGTTCGACCAGGCAGGCAAAGGTCACTTCCCGCGCCGCCCCCATCCCTTCAAAACTCGACCCGGTATCAAGGGCTGAGCTGGCGGTAAAGAAACGGGCTAAGGCAAATAAGTAAACAAAGAGGATGAGGTCGCCGTTAAAGGAGAAGGGGGCGGGAATCGCCCCGAAGGGGATCAGCAGCGCCGCCAGCAGCGGGACAATGAGACCGACAATCGGCCCGGCATGAAAGACCCAGGTGGTGGTGCGGCTGATGACAAAGCCCTTCTGCCACAGCCGGTGAAGGTCGTAGTACGGCTGCAATAACGGCGGTCCGTTCCGGCCGGCAAAGAGTGCTTTGGTCCTGGTGATCACGCCGAGGAGGAGCGGCGGGAAGAGGATAACAATGAAGAGATGGAGGAATAATTGCAGGAGCATCGTTACCTCGCTAGTGCCCGCTGCTGATAATCAGCAGAGCAAATAAAGTCAGGACGACATACAGAAGATAGAGACTGGTGACGCCGTTTTGCAGCCAGGTGCGCAGCCAGGTCGCCGCTACGGCCAGCACATTGAATAGCGGCAACAGCACACGGTCGAGGATGCTGTCGGGGGTGTGGCTGGCAAATTCTGTCCGGGGCGGGAAGAGTCCGTGCGTCTTGCCGCCATGCTCCCTGCTCCAGAGCCCGAAACGGAAGAGCTTGACCAGGGTAACGGCAAAGGAGGAGGCGGTGTACTGCATGCGCGCGGTCGGCCACAGGTAACCGCAGCCCCAGGTTAACTGCTGAGCGTTAGCCTGATGACTGCGGCGGTGCAGCCAACAACTGAGACCAGTGGTGAGAAGGATTAGAACCGTCCCGAGGATGCCGATCCAGATCAGCGAGGTCATGGTGGCGGTGATCGTGCCGCTGCCGTTCAACGGTGCCCAGGCCAGAGTCGCAGACTCCAGTAGCGGGGCGAAGAGCCAGGGGAGGAGGCCGATGCTGAGGCAGGCAGCCAGAAGGACAAGCATCGCTGCGCGCATCAGCAGTGTGGCATCGTGCCCCGCGGCCGCGGCCGGCGTGCGGGGGGCGCCGAGAAAAACGATGCCGAAGACCTTGACGAAACAGGCCAGGGCGAGACCGCCGATCAGAGCGAGTACCGGCGCGACGAGAATCGCCAGGCTCAGGGTTAAGCGCTGATCGATTAGGGCGCGAAAACTCCCCTGATAGATGAACCATTCACTGATAAAGCCGTTAAAGGGGGGGAGGCCGCAGATAGCAACAGCGCCGCCGAGAAAGAGGGCGGCGGTCCAGGGCTGTGAACGGATCAGTCCGCCCATCTTGTCGATTTCGCGTGTGCTGGTGGCGTGAATCACGGCGCCGGCACTCAAAAAGAGGAGGGATTTAAAGAGGGCATGGTTGACGACATGGAGGAGGGCGCCGGCCAGGCCGAGAACCGCCAACTCAGGCAGTCCGGCACTGCGGCCGAGGAGGGCGAGCCCCAACCCCAGGGTGATGATGCCGATATTCTCGACACTGTGATAAGCAAGGAGGCGTTTGAGATCGTGCTGCGCCAGGGCGTAGGCGACACCGAATATACCGGTGATGACTCCGAGGACAATCAGGACCCAGCCCCACCACAGCGGGATCGTTGCAAAGAGCGAGGTGATGCGCACCAGGCCGTAAATACCGGTCTTGATCATGATCCCGGAAAGAAGGGCAGAGATATGACTTGGTGCGGCAGCATGGGCACCGGGGAGCCAGATATGCAGCGGCATGATCCCTGCCTTGAGACCGAAGCCGAAAAGGGCCAAAAGAAAGATGGCGGTCGTCACCGCACCGGCAGGGAGGGTGCCGGCAGCGGGGAGGGAGAAGGTGCCGCAACTGAGGTCGAGCAGGGCAAAGAGGGCAAAGAGAGCGAGGGTGCCGGTGTGAGTTGCCACCAGATAGATGAAACCGGCGCGGCGCGTTGCTTCGAGATCATCCTCGGTGGTGATGAGGAAGTAGCTGGCCAAGGCCATGATCTCCCAGGCGAGGAGGAAGAGGATGCCGTTTTGGGCGGTCAGTACCAGGGCGATGGCGGCGGCGATCAGGCCGTGAAAGAGGCGCAGTTTGCAGCTGTTCTCAGGGTGCTGAGATTGCGGCCAGTCATCTTTCCCAAAGATGACTGTCATCGCAAAGACGAGGAGAAGAGGCAAAAGAAAGATCAGGGAGATGGCATCGATGCGAATCAGCAGTTCACCGCCGGGGATGCTCCAGTCGGCGCGCAGAACGGTTTCTCCGGCGCGATTAGCGCAGAGGAGCAGGCCGGTAAAGGCTGTGATCGTCCCGAGCAGCGCCAGGATTTCGGCAAACGTTTGTCCCCGATGATCCCGGCTCGACATAAAGAGGCCGGGAAGACCCGAGAGTGCAATGATGACGATGCCACTGAGAAAAAGGATCATAAGGTCCTAAGGTCCTTTGCTCGCGAGGATGCTCCAAAGCATGAGGCCTGCACAACAGATGAAGATATAAAGAAGATAGAGATGCTGTTTGCCTTGTTGCAGCCAGCGCAGCCGTACACAACGCTCAGCCAGATAGGAAAAGAGGGGTTGGTAACAGCGCTGGAGAAGCACTTCCTGGGAATGCTGAAAAAATTGAACTGTCACTGGAAAGAGCGAGCGCGGCCGTTTTGTGCTGATCTCCGGTTGCAGCACTTGCGGTAAAAGATGGTGATAGGCCAAGCTGCTGTAACTCTCGGCCGTATAAGCCATCTGCGCTGTCGGGCGGGGGAAGGCGCAACCCCAGGTCGATGCGGTCGTTGTCGGACGGCGCCTCTGCAGCGCGGCTAGGAGGAGGGACACAATGATAAGGGTGGCGCAGAGAATCATTCCCCAGAGGCCGATCTGCCCGAGTTGGGCAAAGGTTGCAAGGAGCTCAAGGGCTGCTGTCGGCGTGAGTTGAGTGAGAACCGGGGCGAGGAGATGTAGAGTCAGTTGCGGCAGGAGTCCGATGATCAGGCATCCAAAAAGGAGGAGGCGCATCGGCCAGAGCATCGCCGCCGTCGCTTCATGCGCCTGCGCCGCTGCCGGGGAGCGCGCTTCACCGAGGAGGGCAATGCCGATCAATCGGGTAAAGGTCACCACCGCCAGGGTGCCGACGACGCCGAAGAGCACCAGAACCATGCTGATCCCTAAGGCGCTGACGCCGCTCATGGCGATCCCGGCGTGCAGGAGTCCGAGGTAGATCAGCCACTCGCTGGCAAAGCCGTTTAAGGGGGGGAGGGCGGCGAGGGCGATGCTGCCGCCGATGATCAGCAAGCCGGCCTGCGGCATGCGTCGCAGTAAACCCCCCATTTGATCGAGATTTCGGGTGCCGGTAGCATGAAGCAGGGTGCCGGCACCGAGAAAGAGGAGTCCCTTGAAGAGGGTGTGATTCCAGATATGAAGGAGACCGCCGGCAAAGGCCAGGGTTGCAACGACTGGCAACTGTTCCGCTGCTGCCAGGATCCCGAGACCGATCCCCATAAAGATGATGCCGATATTCTCCACTGTCGAATACGCCAGGCAGCGCTTGAGATCCTTTTGCAGCATCGCCATGGCGATACCGTACAGCGCCCCGAGCAGGCCGAGAGTGAGGATGATCGCGCCCCAGAGTGCCGACAGAGGGGGAAGAAGAGTCATCACCCGCAGGATTCCGTAGATGCCGGCATTGACAACGACCCCGGACATAACCGCCGAGACATGACTCGGGGCGGCCGGATGGGCATCAGGAAGCCAGATAAAGAAGGGAAAGAGACCGGCCTTGATGCCGAAACCGACCAGAGCCAGGAGGAAGAGAACCGCGGTGAGTGTCGGCCCGGTCTGGGTCAGCGGGGTGAAGTCGGCAAAATTAAGGCTTCCGTAATGGCTGCCGGCGAGGAGAAAAAAAGCAAGGATCAGCAGCAGGCCAAAATGGGCAACCAGGAGATAAAGCCAGGCTGCCTGGCGGACCTCTGCATGATGATGATCGTAACTGACCAGGAAAAAAGAAGAGATCGTCATGATCTCCCAGGCGGCGATAAAGAGCAGGGCATTAGCCGCTGTCACCACCAGGATCAAGGCCGCAACCAGCAAACAATAAAGGGAGAAATGAGCTCCGAGATTCCGTCTTTTGGCATCTTCGTCGAGATAGGCGACTGCATAAATGGCGGCAAGGGTCGGGAGGATAGCGATCGGTAGCAGAAAGAAGGCGGCAAGAGGGTCGACGTGCAGGGCGAAGGCGCCGCCGGGGACCAGCCAGGTGTCGCTGGAGATAAGCGTTTCATGGCTGAGCAAGACCCGGAGAGCCGTCGTTCCGGTCAATAACGAGGCGCCGATAATGGCGGTCAGCGCGGCAGTCAGGGCCAGAGGGTAGCGTTTGCCGGCGATCAGGCTGATCAAAGCGCCAATCATCAGGAGTGCCAGGGCCGCCACTAGAAAGCTCATAAGCCGTTATTATCCTCTTCGGGGGGGAAGTACCCCCAGCGATCGATCGAGAAGTCCTCGTAATGCCGAATACGCCAGATAAAGTAGCTGAGTCCGGCGACAAAACAACCGGCCGCCAGGGAAAAGAGCGGGTAAATCCCGTAATTAGCATAACTGATGCCGCCGCTAATCCCGCCGGTGACAAATCCCGATAAGATGACCAGCAGCAGGGCAAGCTTCCAATATTCGATGCGCCGATAGCGAATCCAGTGTCCGAGCAAAACGCCGATATCCGTCACCATCCCGGTGACGTGTGTCGTGCGCAGAATCAGCCCGCAGTAACTGCTGGCCATGGCATTCTGCAGTCCGCAGGCCATGGCGGCAACGGGGATGCCGCTGCGGGTATTGTTGTTGATCAGCAGCGTTGCCGCAATGAAGAGGAGACTTGCTTCGGTCATCATCGCCACCCCGTAGCGGCGTCCCGGTTGAACACGGGTACCGCCGATGATTAAACCGCTCACGATCGCCCCGCATAAAAAACCGATAAAGATCGAAAAGGCTCCCCAGAAATCAGCGCGATTGCTCGAAGAAATATCGATGGCAATACGGGCGACCGCGCCGGTCATGTGACTGACCGGAACATGATAGATACCAAGGAGGAGGACATTGACAAAACCGGCAGCTGCCGCGAGCATGGCCCCGTAAATAAAGACCCAAGGTCGTTCTTTGAATGTTTTGTTTTGTTCTTTGTAAGGGATATAGGGCATGACTTTTTATTATTCGCTCAAGCGTTCTTCTTCCGCGCGCAATGTCGTCATAATTTCTTCCCGCCCGCCGGGGATCGCCAGCATCCGGCGCAGGGCCGGTCGCTGCAGAAGAAAATTCAGCCGCGCGTAGAGGTTAAGATGGGCCGGAAGATCCGGCGCCATAATGGTGAAGAGGGTATCGACCGACAGACCGTCGAGGGCTTGAAAATCGACTTTGTTTTCGAGAAAACAGAGGGTGACGGTGGCGCGACTGATCGGGAGGATACCGGGATTGCGCAGATGCGGCAGGGCGATGCCGTTGCCGATTCCGGTCGAACAGAGGTTCTCTCTGACAATCAACAGCTTGAGGAGTTTGTTACGATCAATTCCGTCGGAAAGGCGCAAATGTGTGACAATATCCGCCAGAACCTGATCGCGAGTGCTGCCGCTGATGCGATAAAAGATGCCGCCGGCCTCAAGGGCATCGCTGAGGCTGATCGGCACAGACGAGGGACTCGAAGGAGTCAGGAGGGACTCCGGTACCGCACCGATCCGGCGGGAGGTTGCCCACTCCATGAGTTCAGCTCTATTGAAACGGTACTGCTCGTGGATGCGGTAGGCCGGGATGACCTCCTTCTGGATCCAGCGGTAAATGGTCTTTTCTGAAACAGAGAGGAGGCGGGCCGCCTCTTTGACTGAAAGGTTCATAATCCTCGCCTGTCATGTAGTGTCATCGTTGGACATTTGTGGACACTAGCAACTTTTCATGACATTTGTCAACGGGATTATTCGATTGATTATAACGATGTTATTGTATGAATTAAAAAGGATAAATAAACTTGTTACGAAATCGACCACAACCCCAGCCCCTCCTTAAGAAAGGAGGGGAGTTAAAAGCTTATAGTCCCCCTCCTTATTCAAGGAGGGGTTAGGGGTGGTAAGGTTTGCGTCATCCAGATCACCCGGTCCACGAGTTTCAGGCAAGCGGGACGGTGGGTGATAATCAGGACCGTCTTTCCTGCCAGACGTGCCGTTAAACGTGTGACGACTTTTTCTTCAGTGTCAAGATCAAGCCCTTCAGTCGGTTCGTCGAGGATCAGGATCGGAGTGTCCTTGAGCAGGGCCCGTGCCAGAGCAATACGCCGGGCTTCGCCGCCGGAGACGGCGCTGCCGCCTTCACCGACGCGGGTCTCCAGCCTCTCCGGCAGGGCCGCGACCCAGGCGGTCAGGCAGGCATCGTCGAGGGCCTGCTGCAACTCCGTCTCGCTGGCGTCAGGATTGGCAAGGAGGAGATTGTCACGCAAGGAGCTGTTGAAGAGATGCGGTCGCTGCGGCACCGCCGCGATCAAGGAGCGCAGAGCGTCGCTGGCAAGAGCGTTCACCTCGGTGCCGCCGATGGTGATCTCTCCATCATATGGTCGGAAACGGAGCAGAAGCTCGGCGATGCTGCTTTTGCCGCAGCCGCTTGGGCCGGCGAGAGCGAGTCGTTCGCCGCTGCGGATATGGAAGGAAAGGTTTTGCAGCACCGGCCGCGCCGGATCATACGCAAAGGAGACGTCTTTAAATTCAATCCCGTACTCGGCAGGGAGTGCGAGCGGTGATACCGGTTCCGGGACGGGGAGGGGGGCATCGGCGAGTTCGCGGATGCGCCGGATCGATTCCCGGCAGCCGGGGAGGAGTTGCAGCGCGACCGGCATTCCGGCCGTTGCTTCGAAGGCGGCAGCGGCAAAGAGGAGGAGCATAACCAGGAGTGGGCCAGCCAGGGTGCCGCTGCCGACGGCGGAACCGGCGCCGATCAGGACTCCGGTCAGGCCCAGGCCGGCGCAGAGGACACCGCCGGCGAGGGTGATTCCGTTAATTTTCGCCAGTTTCTCCTGCTCGTCGATCAGTTGCGTTGAAAGCTTCTCGACCCGCATTGCTTGAAGTTCCACGGCGCCAAGCAGGAGCAATTCCTCCCCTCCCTGTAGTCCCTCGGTGACCATGCTGCGCAGTTCTCCGGCCAGTTCCACCGATTTGCGTCCCGGTTCGGTCGACAACCGTTGCGCCACAAAGGGGAGGAGGAGACCGGCCGCCAAAAGTGCCAAAAGGAGCGCTGTTGCCGACGCCAGACTCCAGCAGGCAACGAAGAGCGCAGCCAGGAAGATGGCGATTATCCCGGTGGCCAGTGGCAGAACAATCCGCAGGTAAAGGCTCTCCAGCGCATCGATATCACTCCGCAATCGACCGGCAACATCACCGGCGGTATAGCCTTCGAGCCCGGCCGGGGAAAGGGGTTCGAGACGGCGGAAGAACCAGACGCGCAACAGTGCGAGGACGCGAAAACCGGCTTCGTGTGTCACCAGTCGTTCTCCATAGCGCCCGACGGTTCGCAGGATGGCAAAGGCGCGGATCGACGCCGAAGGGATCAGATAGTTGAAGGAAATGCCGGTGATCCCCGCCATTGACATGGAGGCGATAAACCAGCCGGAGATCGCCATCAGCAGCGCGTTGGCGATCATCACGGCGATGGCAAGGAAGATGCCGCCGGCCATCCACAGCCACTGTGGACGGGCGATGCCGAGGATGCGGATCAGTTCGCGCATGCGTCCTCCCTGGCCAGAAACTGCGCGGTGGTGACGACGTCAATGATTTTCCCCGCTGCCATGACTGCCACCTGCTGCGCCGCACGGACCGTTGTTTCGCGATGGCTGATCACCAGCACCGTGCGGTTGATGGACAGACGCTGCAGGGCGGCAGCAACCAGCTCTTCTGTCGCTGCGTCGAGCCCGGCGGTCGGCTCATCGAGGACAATGAGATCGGCCTGGCGCAATAAGGCCCGGGCCAGCGCGAGTCGACGCAGTTCGCCGCCGGACAGACCGGCACCGCGATCGCCGAGAAGTGTGTTGAGGCCGGCGGGGAGCCGATCGACAAAATCCAAGGCAGCAGCGTCGTTTAATGCTCTGCGAATTTCATCATCGCTAGCGGCGGGGCAGCCGAGGAGGAGATTGGCGCGCAAGCTGCCGCTGAAGATAAAGGGCTGCTGCGCTACCCAGGCGATGCGGGCTCGCCAGGCAACGCCGTTGAGTTCAACGAGATCGACACCATTGATCAGGATTCGACCCGCTTCCGGTCGGGCTAATCCAAGGAGGAGACGGGCCAGGGTCGTCTTCCCGGATCCGCTTGCTCCAACCAGGGCGGTGAGGCTGCCGGCCGGGAGAGCAAGATCGACCTCCGTGACGCCGCCGCGTGTGCCGCCGTAGCGGAAGGTGACCCCCGCGAATTGGATCGCCGGCGGTCCCGGCGCCACCGCGAGGGTTGCTCCATCTTTCTCGGGGAGCGGGAGCGCCAGCAAGGGAGCGATCTTCTCTGCCGCCGCCAGTCCCTGCATGCGGGCATGGTAGGAAAGGCCGAGGGTGCGCAGGTGCAGGTAAAATTCCGGAGCCAGGAGGAGGACGAATAGACCATCCACGAGGGAAAGGTAACCGTAAAGGAGGCGGAAGCCGATGATCACCGCCACCACCGCCGTGCCGACCGTAGCAAAGAATTCGAGGGTAAAGGCCGAGAGGAAGGCGACGCGGAGGACGACCATCGTTGACTGGCGATAGTCATCGGCCACCCTGGCCACACTCTCTGCTTCGCGCTTGGCGGCGCTGCAGATGCGCAGATCGGGGAGGCCCTGAATCATGTCAAGGAGGTGACTGGCCATTCTCCCCAGCTTCCCCCACTGCTTGCGGTTGAGTTTCTCTGTGCCGCGGCCGATGAGGATCATGAAGATCGGGATAAATGGGGCGGAGAAGAGGAGGACGAGGCCGGCTCGCCACTCGACCGGCAGGACAACAAGAAGAGCGACGATTGGCAGCAGGGCAGCGAGGGCGAGGTGCGGCAGAAAACGCATGACATAAGGTTCGAGTCCCTCGACCCCGGCGGTGACCGCCTCGACCAGTGGGCCGGTCTCTTCCCCGCTCCGGCCGCTCGGTCCGAGGAGTTGCAGCCGGTGATACAAACGGCAGCGGACGTCACTTTTAACCGCGGCCGCCACCGCCGCGGCGCGACGTTCGGCGAGAAGGATGAACCCACCCCGCAGCAGGGCGAGTCCGGCGACCAGGCCGACCAGCGGAAAAATCAGGCTGAAAGCGGATTCTTCTATAATCAACCGGTGACAGGCCAGGGCCAAAAGGCGCGCTTGCAGCAAGACCAGTACGCCGGCGGCAAAGGCCAAGGCAATCGACCAAAGGAGATCCGTCTTGACACGGCGTGTTGTCGCGATCAGCCATTTTTCCGGGGAGAGTTCAGGCGGTTGCTTTACTGCATCACTCATGCATGTCCATTCATCGGCGTCTTGTAGTGATTGCTTCTTCGCGAACCGGTTTCGCTACAGAGCAGAATTCAGTCGTTAGTTTGAATATTGTCATAACCTATCGTCTGTGAAAAATAAATCTTTAAGGCCCTATTCTAACGGATTATTACTGATAACCTTGGAAATGAACTCCTCTGTACGATGCCAAGGAGACCACAAATCAGGAGGCTGCCATGATGATACAAGTCTTCTACAAGACCGGTACGCATGACATGGTCAAGACAGAGACTTTGAATAATCTCCTTGTCACTGGCGTTATCGACCAGTTCAAGCGCGCCACAGGTTGGGTCAAGGTTGGGAGAGACCGGATTCGTAACATTCCTGAGGATAAATATCCGGAGAGCTTCGACCGCCGTCACCACGCCGACTGACAGATCAATTTTACGGCCGGCAACAGGGGCAGGCGGAAGAAAGTTCTGTCGTTTCCGGCTGGAACGGAGCAGGTTACGCGGAAAGGGACACTTCCGTGACCAAAGCCCAAACGAGCTGGATTCTTTACGATGTCGCCAACTCTGCCTTTGTGTTGGTGTTCGTGACGGCGATCATGCCGATCTTTTACAAGGAGGTTGTTGCCAGCGATGTCGCAGCGGAGGTCTCCACCGCCTGGTGGGGATACGCGAACGCCTTCTCGTCGCTGCTTCTCGCTATAATGGCCCCGCTTCTCGGTGCCTGTGCCGATTATCAAGGTTGGAAGAAGCGCTTCTTTGCACTCTTTCTTACGATCGGCGTCACCGCGACCATTTTTCTTTACTTCTGCGCCGAAGGGGCCTGGTTATACTGCCTCGGGGTTTTCGTCATCGCCCGGACCGGTTGGGCCGGTGCTAATGTTTTTTATGATGCGTTCATCACCGATATCAGCGACCACCGGGAGATGGATAAGGTCTCCTCGGCCGGTTATGCCTGGGGATACATCGGCAGTATCATCCCTTTTCTCCTCGTCATTCTCCTGATTACTTCCCTGCAAGCTCCGGACGCCGCCGAAAAAATTCCGGTCCTGGCGGCACAGCTCAGTTTCGTTATTGTCGCACTGTGGTGGCTGCTCTTTTCACTCCCCATGCTCCGCCATGTTCAGCAGATCTATTTTATTCCGACGATGATCCGGCCGGTCTGGTCGGCCTGGCGCCGTGTTGTCGATACGCTGCGTCAGGTTCGCGGCCGTCGCAATGCCTTCACCTTTCTCCTTGCTTATTTCTTCTACATCGACGGGGTCGACACCATTATTACGATGGCCGTGGTTTACGGGGTCGATATCGGTATCGGCAGCAGCACGCTGATTCTGGCAATTCTCACCATCCAGATTATCGCTTTCCCCTGCACCCTGATCTGGGGCCATCTGACCAGGTTTTTCCCGGCCAAACGCCTTCTGCAGGCCGGTATCGCCATTTATGGTTTGATCACCCTCCTTGCATTTCTGCTGCCGTCGCTGGCGACCCGTCAGGAGAAGACCATGGGATTTTGGCTTCTTGCGGTTCTCGTCGCCACGTCGATGGGGGGGATTCAGGCGCTCAGTCGCAGCTTCTATGCCCGGCTGATCCCGCCGCAGCAGTCGGGTGAATTCTTCAGCTTCTACGACATCTTCGGCAAATTCGCCGCGATTATCGGTCCATTTCTGGTCGGTATCACCGGACAGTTGAGCGGAGATTCGCGCTACGGAGTTCTCAGCGTCCTCCTCCTCTTTCTGGCCGGGAGTGTGCTGCTGTCGCAAGTCAAGGAGGAGGCCTGAAAGCATGCAGACTCTCATCGACCTCTTTGTGACCTTTGCCGGGCAGAGTGCTAAACCGGCTCTCATCTACCACACCGGGATCCGCCGTCTGTCCTGCTCTTATCAGCGTCTCGACCTGCTCGCCCGGCAGATGAACCGCTGGCTGGCGCTGCAGGGGATAGGCGCCGGCGACAAGGTGCTCCTTTGGGCGCCGAACTCACTGGCCTGGGCGGTGGCGTTCTGGGGGATTGTCTGCCGCGGCGCGATTGTCGTCCCCGTCGATTTCATGTCAGATCAGGAGCGCGCCGCAACCATTGCCGACCTGACCGGCGCCCGCCTCGCCATCCAGAGCCGTTTCAAGCTCGAACCTCTCAGCGGTCCGCCGTCTGTTCTGATCGAAGATCTCGAATTCCTTCTCAACCCCCTTGCCCCTCTCCATGAACTGGCGGCGCCGGACGCGGGCAATACTGCCGAACTGATCTACACTTCCGGTACCACCGGAGCGCCCAAGGGGGTGATCCTTACCCATCGTAATCTGATCGCCAATCTCCTCCAGGTCAATGCCCATTTGCCGGTGGTCAAGGGAAATTTTACCTTCCTTTCTCTCTTGCCCCTGTCGCATATGTTCGAACAGACCTGTGGTTTTCTCATTCCACTTTACCACGGTGCCGCCATCGTCTACCTGCGCACCCTCAAACCTTCGGCGATCATGGCGGCGCTGGCCGTCGAAGATATCTATGCCGTGATCGCCGTGCCGCGCCTGTTGCAGCTGCTCAAAGGGTCGATCGAAACGGAGTTAGCCGGCCTCCATCTTGACGGTCTGTTGCGCAAGCTGCTGCGCCTGGGAGCAAGGGTGCCGCGTTCGCTTCGTAAATGGCTCTTCTTTCCGGTGCACCGCAAGTTCGGGCGTCACTTTACCCTCTTCGTCTCCGGCGGCGCCCCCCTTGATCCGGTTCTTTTCGATTTCTGGAATGCTCTCGGATTTGTTGTTGTTGAGGGTTACGGCCTGAGTGAATGTTCACCGGTTTTGACTGCCAATACGTTGCAACGGCAGGTGCGCGGCTCGGTTGGAACTGCGCTCCCCGGCGTCGAAGTAAAGATAAAGGACGGGGAGATTCTTGTCCGCGGCGACAATGTCTTCCGCGGCTACGAGCAGAACCCGGCGGCGACGGCGGCGGCCTTTGCTCCGGATTTCTGGTTTCGCACCGGTGATCTTGGCGAAGTTGATGAGGAGGGTTGGCTGCGGATCAAGGGGCGGAGCAAGGAGTTGATCGTCACCGGGGCCGGGATCAATGTCTATCCCGATGAAATTGAACAGGTACTCAATGCGCTCCCCGGCGTTCGCGAAGCCTGCGTTATTGGCCTCGACAAGGGGGGAGGGGAGGAGGTGCACGCCGTCCTTCTTCTGAACAATGGGGAAGAGAGCGGTGAGGAGGTCGTGGCAGCCGCCAATCGCCACCTTGACGCCCTGCAGCAGATCACCAGTTTTTCCCTTTGGCCGGAAACGGATTTCCCCAAGACCACCACCCTGAAGATCCAGAAGTTCAAGGTGCGTCAACACCTGCACGATCTTCAGGGTCAGGGTGGCACAATTTCCCACGATCCCCTGCTCACTATCATTGCCGCCGTCACCGGGAACGATACCGCCACCATCGGTGAAGAGTCGCTGCTGGTTGCATCTCTCGGCCTCACTTCCATCGGTCGTCTCGAACTCGTCAGTCGTCTCGAACAGGAATTCCGCCTCGATCTCGACGACGCGGCGCTTAACGACACGACAAGCGTTGCTGACCTGCGCCGCTTGCTGGCGCAACGTAAAAAGTCGCAGGCGGCCCGGGATTTCCGTTTCTGGACCAATACCGCCCCGGGGCGCTTTATCCGGCAGGGCTGCGACTTCTTTATCCATTATCCGCTGTTGCGCGCCATCGTCACCCTGAAGACGACCGGGACGGAAAATCTGGCGGAAATCGAGGCACCGGTCCTCTTTATTGCCAATCACACCAGCTTACTCGATCAGCCGGTCATCATGTTCTCTTTGCCGCGCTCCTGGCGCTATCACACCGCCACCGCCGCCTGGGAGGAATTCTTTTTTAAAAATTTCCAGAATCGCGCCGGGCAGCTTTGGAAACGGCTCACCTACGAATACAGTAGTGTCGCAGCCAATGTTTTTCCCCTGCCGCAGAGCGGTTCCTTTCGCCCGGCACTGCAGTATATGGGGAAGCTTGCCGATCACCGCTGCAATATCCTCCTCTTTCCGGAGGGGGAGCGCACTCGGGACGGGCAGCTCCTCCCTCTGCAACCGGGGCTCGGCATTATCGTGCAAGAGCTCGGGATACCGGTGGTGCCGGTGTGGATCAACGGACTGGAGAAGGTTCTGCCGCGTGGTGCTCGCTGGCCGAAACGGGGACGGGTCACCGTCACCTTTGGCGCCGCTCTCACCTTTCACAGCGAAGAACCGCCCGAGATTGTAGGCCGGGCGCGGCAGGCTCTTCTTGATCTTGCGTCGTCTTCTGGGTCAGATTGATCCCTTCAGTCTTTTGCAGATAATCCTGTCCCCATTGGCACATCAATTCCAGAATCGGAACAATCCTGCGTCCCTCGTCGGTTAAAGAGTATTCGACTCGGGGTGGAACCTCGGCGTAAATTTGCCGGTGGATCAGTCCATTTGCTTCAAGTTCGCGCAGTTGCTGGGTCAGCATCTTTTGCGTAACCGACCTCAAACGGCGCTGCAATTGGCTGAAGCGCAGGGTCTTGTGGCGCAGGTGCCACAGGACCAGTCCCTTCCATTTGCCACTCATAACCGCCAGGGTCACTTCAACGCCACAACGAAATTCCGGTTCACTCATCATAAACCTCTTTATTTTCAGCATAGTATCTATTTGGGTACTACATGACTTATTTGTCTGTACTTGCGCTTGTTACACTATTCATCTAGTCTGAAAAAATCAATCCAATTAACAAGACGGGAGAAAAACATGTCCGAAACATTCAAGGCACTGCTGGTCGAACAACCCGAGAAGAAAGTCTTTACCCGCACGATCGTCGAGCGCCATGTCGATGATCTCCCCGCCGGCGAACTGCTGGTGCGGGTCCACTATTCGTCCCTCAATTTCAAGGATGCACTTTCAGCCACGGGGAATCCCGGCGTGACCCGCAACTATCCGCACACGCCCGGTATCGATGCGGCCGGTGAAGTGATCAGCTGCAGCGATGGCCGTTTCGTTCCCGGCGATCAGGTGATTGTCACCAGTTATGATCTCGGCATGGAGACCGATGGCGGCTTCGGACAGATCATCCGGGTGCCGAGCTCATGGGCATTGAAGCTCCCGGCTGGCCTCAGTCTCAGAGAAAGCATGATGCTCGGGACGGCCGGATTGACCGCAGCGCTTTCGGTTTACGAACTGGAGCAGGGTGGGGTAAAACCGGAAGACGGTCCGATACTGGTCACCGGGGCAACGGGCGGGGTCGGCAGTCTGGCCGTGGCCATTCTCGCCAAGGCCGGCTACCAGGCGACGGCTGCGACAGGAAAATCAACGGAAGCGGATTATTTGCAGGGAATCGGCGCCGCCGATGTGATCGAGCGGAGCGCGGTTACGCAGGGGAGTGAACGGCCGATGATGAAGCCGGTCTGGGGCGGGGTTGTCGACTGTGTCGGTGGTGAGATGCTCGGCGCAGCCATCAAGGCGACCAAGCCAAGAGGGGTTGTAACCTGCTGTGGCTTGGTCGGCTCCAGCGAACTGCCGATGAATGTTTTCCCCTTTATTCTGCGCGGAGTTCGCCTGATCGGCATCGATTCAGCGGAATGCCCGATGACGCACCGCACGGAAGTCTGGAAAAATCTGGCCACGAAGTGGAAACTCACCGCTCTTGAATCGATGGTTGAGGAGGTCGGTCTTGACGGATTGGAAGAGAAGATTCAGTCGATACTCAAGGGCGGGCTCAAAAGACGGATCCTTGTGCGCTTGATCTGATAAAATTTTCCTTACGTTGATGGCCATAAGTGCCAGCCGGTGAGGAGGGCGATGTTGAGGAGGACTATCAGCCAGAAGTCGACTTGAAAGGTGCGATTGCGCGTCTTGTGGCGAAAGATCTGTTGTCCCGCCAGCGCCCCCGGCCAGCCGCCGCAGAGGGCAAGGAGGTGCAGGGTGCGTTCTCTGACGCGCCTGTCGCCGCGCTGGGCCGCGAGTTTGTCGAAGCCGTAGACGACGAAGGTGATGGTGCTGAGGAGGATGTAGAGGATAATCATCAGATGGAGACCTTTCAGGTCTAAAGTCTCAGCGGGTGACCGGCCGGTTTTTAGGCCGGTCTTGGCGTGCGCGGGCGCGGCGGGTACGCAGGCGTTATTACTCTCCGGGATTGCGAAGCAAGAGATTATATAGACCGATATTATTGTCAGAGGTCATCAAGATCAGGCCCTCTGCCTGCGCTTGCGCAATCAACATTCGATCGAATGGATCACGGTGGAGCACAGGGAGACTTCCGGCCAACTGGCCATGATAGAGGCTGATGGGTAACTTGCTGAATCCTTCATCTTCAACAATGGAGTCTATATCGTCTGGGGCTTCCAACTTACCAAGCGCTTTTTTAATTGAAATTTCCCACGTTGTTGCAGCGCTGATATAAACTTGGTTACGTTGATCGGCAATGAGTTCTTTGCAACGCGGTCCAAGTTCTGGCGAGCCATCAAGCCACCAGAGCAACACGTGTGTATCGAGCAAAAAACGCTGCATCAGTTTTTCCCTTCAAACGCGTCAATAATGTCTTCCGGTGTTTTGTCAAAATCATCTGCTATGCGGATCTGTCCTTTGAATCGACCCGGTGTGCGCTGACAGCGCCCTTCCTTATGCGGGATGAGGTCAAGGTAGGGTTTTCCAGCTTTTGCGATGACGATAGTTTCACCTTCCCACGCTTTTTCTGCTAAAGCTGAGAGTTTGCTTTTCGCCTCGTGCATATTGACTTGCATAAAATCCTCCATTCAATTTAGCTAAGTCTAGCTAAATCAATATAGCTCACCACAATGCCACGATCAAGAATTTTTATCGACTGTCGGAGAAATATTACAAAGACTCGGGTAAATCGAGCCACAAATCCTGCAGGCTACGGTACATCTTCAATCGCTCGACCACACTCTCCACCGGCGCCGCAAAGATCGCTTCGTAGATAAATTCATCGGCCGCAGGGTCCATGGTAAAGGCGAGCTGCTCTTTTCGGGTATTGAATTGCGCGTTGATGCCGTTGCTGTTGCCGCGCGCATCGACGCGGATCCATTTGCCGAGGGTGGCGAGGTAGATGGCATTTAACCCGTGCAGAACCGTTTCGTCATCATCGGCAGCGGGATCGCGGCGTAAGACCTGGTAGCAGAAGCCGGCGGGGATGCCGACCGCCCGGAGCAGGGCGGCCAAAAGGTGGCTCTTGGCAAAGCAGATCCCGGTACCGTGCTGCAGCACTTCACTCGCCGTGCAGGTGACAATGTCGGTGTCGATATCATAGGAGTGGGGGATGGTGTCCCGCACCCATTCGTACAGACAACGGGCTTTGGCTTCTTCATCGGCTGCTGAGGCTGTCAGTTCCAGAGCTTTTTGGCGGACAGCCGGGGTCTGCCAGTCGATGATGGCGTCGGCTTGCAGGTAGTCGTTTAAGTCGTCGGATTCAGGGTACATGTCGGGTGCTTCTTTCTGTTAGGTTCTTTGCCGTACTATCTTCGGGCTTTACCGCTGATCTGGTCGATTGCTATCTTGTAGACCTTGGTTGTCTTGTTTTTTTGTTCAACGTATTGTTTGCCCTCTGCGATAAAATCTGAACAGTATTTTTCTACAAGCCAGAGCAAGGCATCGTTCTTCTCGGCTCCATTCACTTCCGAAGCAACGCCAAAGACCACGGCACTTTCGTATTCCGTGGCAAATTTCTCTGGCAGAACTTTGGTTTTGCCAACAACACAAAAAGAAACCTTTGAATTTTGCTCGATATTTTCGATTTTATGGCCGCTGGTTGCGCAGTGAAAATAGATGCAATCGTTCTTATAGGTATAATTTAACGGTAAGCCATAGGGTTGTCCGTCTTTGCTGACAGTCGACATGATCCCGTATTCAGCGTTGTCGAGTATGTCTTTGGCTTCTTGAATGGTTATTTCCCGGTCACTTCTCCGAATACCTCTCATTCGATTTTCCTTTATGTCTAACTGGGCCGGCCATGACCCGCCCGCCCAGTCTTTTCGGGCGGTCGGCGTCCAGGGGAGTTGTTGAGCGTTATTTAGTTGTCTGTTTACTTGTATTCTGTTGCATGAACTCGTCGAAGAAAATTGAAAGTGCCTGGTCAGGATCATTTGGGTACTGATTGATCAGCTCCCTTAATCGGCTGGTGGATTGGGTAATTGTATTTTCTAAATTGTCGAGGTCACTATTAATCCAACGCGATAGCATCTCGATTTTTGGAAAGGCTATACAAAGGAAATCATGGGCCTGTAAAGGATTTTGTGTAAATGGGTTTGTCGGTTAATAAGTCGGCATCCTGTCGCCGAAGATGATCGTAAACTGATTGAGTGCCGATTTCCA